>CAJBZC010000390.1 GCA_903959965.1 uncultured bacterium | reverse complement strand
GCCTTAAGACAAGACTGATTCGCGACTTGCCGCCCTCCGCATGCTCAGCAACAACTCCTAAATGTTTCAAAAAAGGAATTGTGAGCCCAAAGAACTCACCAGTAAGATTGGGGCTATCTACAGTCATAAAAAATTTTCTCCTATTTATTCGGATATTTGTAAAAGCTATTGTTTAAAAAACATATGTAGGATGTATGATATTCCAGTAAATTATAAATTCTTAAAATTTATTCGGATAAACTAAGCAAACCAACTAACGGAGATAACATGAGCCTTAAACCAGAAAAACCCTACAAGGATATCCTTTTTGAAGTGAAGGACCAGGTTGCTTGGATCACAATCAATCGTCCCAGGGTACTCAATGCCTTCCGCGAGCAAACTTTGGATGAAATGATTGATGCAGTTAAGTTAACGCGCGAAGATCCCTCTATTGCCTGCATCGTATTCAAGGGCGCAGGAGATAAGGCTTTTTCAGCCGGCGGTGACTTCTACGCGATGAAACGCCTCACTTTTACCAATGGCTCTATGTGGAATGACAGAATGCTCGGCCTAGCAATGGCTATTCGTGGAGTACCTATTCCTGCAATTGCTATGGTTAATGGATGGTGTGTTGGCGGAGGCCATGAATTAGCTCTTTGGTGCGACCTAGTCATTGGTTCAGAAAAATCAGTATTTGGACAAACTGGGGCCAAGGTTGGAGCTTGCCCGACCGTTGGTGCAACACAATACTTACCCCGCATTGTTGGCGAACGCATTGCCCGCGAGATGATTTTTTTAGCAAAGCGATTTGAAGCAAAAGAAGCTGAGAGAATTGGTTTGATTAACAAATGCGTTCCAGAAGAAGATCTCCTGGCAGAAACATTAGCATGGTGCGAAAACATTAAATCGAATAGCTCGCAAACTATTCGCATGACCAAGAAGAGTTTGAATTTTGAATCTGATCAACTTTATGCATCATGGCAGCACGGTATGGAATTACTTGCCTATGTTTGGGGCTCAGAAGAAAGTCTTGAAGGAATGAACGCGTTCTTGGAAGGTCGTAAACCTGATTTCCAACAATTCCGCTTAAAAAATAAAGCGGCATTGGATGATTACATGGATGGCTTCCGCAAGAACTTAAATGCGCCTCCCGATATGCGCGATTAATTCGAGCTACTATGAGCACACAACAAGGTATCTCTGCCAATCCCACAATGAACAGTGGAGCATTGGCAGGGTTCAAAGTTCTTGATCTAAGCCGTGTTTTAGCTGGGCCTTGGTGTGGCCAATTTTTAGGTGACTTAGGTGCCGAGGTCGTCAAAGTGGAATCACCCAATGGAGGTGATGACACCCGTGGATGGGGGCCCCCATTTCTTGAGGGTGAGTCAGCCTATTTTTTAGGCTGCAATCGAAATAAGCGCGGCATAACGATTGATTTTTCACAGTCAGAAGGCAGGGATTTACTGGCCTCACTCATTCCAAAGTTTGATGTATTACTTGAGAACTTTAAGAGCGGGACGCTAGAAAAATGGGGGTTTGACTCCGCTTGGTTTGAAACCCATGCCCCCGCCGTTGTGCGCTGCTCTATTACTGGATACGGAAGCGCTGGACCTCAAGCCGGACTGCCGGGTTACGATTTTATTTTGCAAGCCGAATCTGGATTGATGAGCATTACAGGAGATGCTGATGGTGAATCCTCAAAATACGGAGTTGCCATTGTTGATCTTGCTACGGG
>CAJBZC010000389.1 GCA_903959965.1 uncultured bacterium | reverse complement strand
TTGCCAAGCAGTGTTTGGTGTTCTGTCAATTCCATCATGCTTATATCCCTGCTTACGATTGAATTGCCAGTACCAGCCTGCAGATTCCTCAGAAAAATCATTAATTGTAAGCGCCTGCCTATCCGCCCCTAAATTCTGAGCAATCCAGCATTTGGAACTCCCACTCAGATCCGTCTGAACTAACTTGTACGTGACAGTCTTGGTCACCGGCGCTACATCTCCGGCGGTATGCGTGACGGTCATGGTACTGCCCTGTGCACAGGCCTGTCCCGGTGCGCCCTCCGTCCTAAATGTTACCTGATTACCATAGGAAGTACCACTGGCATTCACAGCATAGGCCCGGGCATAATAGGTTGTCGCTGGATTCAATCCAGTGATGCTCGATGAAAATGTCCCTGTCCCGGATCCGCCGGCTACTGTACTGTTGGCAGTTGTAGGTGAAGCATTGGTACCGTAGCAGATCCCACGAGCCGTGACTGGGGATGTACCTGCGCCGATCACCTCTCCGCCTAATGTGGCACCGATCGTGCTGACCGAAGAGACCACGGAAGTGATCACATTGGGAGAGCCGGTCAATACTGCATTACTGTTCGATGCACTCAATCCCGGCACAATCACATATTGCGTACCGCTGAACAATGTATCCCCCGTCTGACTGTATCGCAAAGACGCAGATTTCGCGAACAACGAAAAAGGCACACTCAGCAACTGCGTTGAACCCACGATCTGATAATTCGTGCCGCCGGCCGGATCCGTTTCCATACGAATGTGGAAGGGACCCTGCGACCAGTCGATACCGGACAGCCCACCAGAGACCACCGTTCCGGCTCCGATCTCCAGTGTCAACTGCCCGTAGGCATTGGTCTTGCCCGCATGTGTTTCAGAATAGACTGAAGTGCCCGAAGATGAGCCGCGTAAGATGGATATACGTACCCCCACAGATTGGTCAGCGAGCAAGGCACCGCTGCTGTTCCGGATCACTGATTGATACGGTATCCGGTCCGGCGACTGTGCCGATGCGAGCTGTGAACAGAAAATCAAAAAGAAGAAAGAAACGGTACATAACCCCTGCCGGAAATCAAGCAGCTTCGATGACAGACAGAATAATCTAATCATGACATTTCCTGTCATCGCTCGGGTGTTTCGCATATAGAAGGATTGAATATTGACAAGATGACCGCCGAACTGGCCCGGTCGGCAGCCATGCACTCAGCCCAGAAACATGTGCATGGCGCCGATCCTCAGAACAGGATGATTCTTCATGAGCTAACCAATCCAAAGGTAGATGGGCAATAAGGTGGTTTCTAATTCCCTGAGTTGTCTTTTATGCAAAAAAGCGCATATCATTCTCTGCATAATTTATGTCAGATATGACATTTTTTCTCGGGCTTATCGAAACGGTTGTGTCAATATGAAAAATTACTTCCGAGAAAATCGTGTTCCGAAAATTAAATGTATATAGTTGTATACCAGTATTTTATATACCATTTAATTAATATGCGTAACGCATTTATCGTCTGTTTGAATCTTCAATAATTACTTTTATTCATTGGCAGAATGAAAATGGCGGATGACAATTTTTGCATAATTTATGTATCTTCATATACCACATCATGCTGATATATGAATAATACAACACCTTTAGGACATCGCATTCGCAAAATGCGTGAACTCCGAAACCTCACCCAGGAACACGTCGCCGGTAAACTCGGCATCAGCCAAAGCAACTACGCCCGCATGGAGAGTAATGACATATCCATCCCTGAAAAAAGACTCGCAGATATCTCCGCCATCCTGCAAACCACGCCCGATGCCATCCGGAATTTCGACGAAGGCGTCATCTTCA
>CAJBZC010000388.1 GCA_903959965.1 uncultured bacterium | reverse complement strand
TATAACGACGAGCTATACACACGATGGCGTATCTGTAAGGGAACACATTTCCGATGTTGTCAGGAAAATCCTGTCTCCTAAGATCGATCAACTCCTGAATGATTATCGTATCCTTGCCTGCGGCTTGTTTGTCAAAGCTCCAAAAGGTGGATGGCTAGATCTGCACTACCATCCAACCGTTGTCGAAGATCCCCGGCACTGGGTAATCGATATAAGGCCGGAGAAGCTGTCCTTTTTGAAGATAGTCTGCTCCACTGGTCCCCACAAAACATGTCGGATACTCCTCGTTACGCCATACACTGCACCTGTATTCCGAAAGATGTGACTGCTGTGTATGTCTATCTCGACCCAATTAAACCAACATTTTTCGAGATGTATGAAGCGACCGATCGTTTTTTTATTGAACGCCCCCCTTCCACATGGCGTGAAAATCTCAAACTAATTAAGACACTCGCGAATAAGAATCCAACATATACCTTCGATGAATTCAAGGATAGATTGGAAAAATCAAATACAATCAGAGATGCTATGCTGCTATGATTTGAATTGAACCGAAAAAGATATTTTAAAGAATTCATTCCTGTTGAATTATATTTAATCCATACTCATCCGCTACCCCATGCGTCAAATCATTAACAATCAGGTTTTAAACAATTTGCTTATTAAGAGAGGGTATATTCAGCAACCTCTTCTTTCGGATTCGGAAGTCGCTTATTTACTTGAAGAGACAAAAAAAGCTTTTCCCGAAAGCCGGTTCAACCTCCAACAAGACGATTTTTCCCAGTCCTATGTAACGAACAGTTACACAGATAAATCTGAGGAAGTCCGTGCTATTGGACCTAAAGTTATTCAGCAAATTTTGGCTCCTCGTATTGAGGAGTTATTTGACAACTACCGCATTCTTTATTGTGGTCTTTTTGTCAAGGCTCCAATGGGTGGTTGGCTTGATATACACTATCATCCCACTGTTGTTGAAGATCCAAAACAGTGGGTTATCGACCTCTGGTGTCCATTACTTGATACAAATATGTCCAACGGAACCCTTTGTGTGGTCCCGGAAAGTCATAAAATATTTCCAGAGATCATCGACTATCCTTCCAACAACAATCTTTTTTGTCGGGAGTACAAGAAAAATATACGTGAAACACATTCCATAGCGCTGCCATCAAAGGCCGGACATGCCGTCATTTTTGAAGATAGTCTGCTCCATTGGTCTCCCCAGAATCAAACAGATACAGCCCGTTACGCTATTCATTGCACCTGTATACCTAAAGAAGCGACCGCTGTGCATGTTCATTTTGATGCAAAGTCTCCACTTCAGTTCGAAATGTATGAAGGGACAGATTCATTCTTTGAAAAGGAATTCGGTAAACTTGTTCCAAGGCCAGCGGATCTTAGGTTCTTAAAAATAGTTCCAAACGAGAATCGTCCCTATGGATATGATGAATTCCAGGAACGGCTGGGAAATGCAGCAGTTCTTCGACATGAACTTTTCCCGGATAATACCTTTGTTTCACCAACAGCATATCTGGAACTCCTCGAAAAAGAAAAGGAAATGTGCCAGGATTTCCATCATCCTGCCCCCATATCTGCGCATATGGCCGCAGAGCCTATCCCGCCTAACCCCGGGAATACCATCATGGCTCCGGTACAGGATACACAACCCCCTGCAGTCAAAGAAGCACCCCTCCTGAGTCGTCTCGCCGCCGTTGCCAAGAGATTGCTCGGAGAAAAACCACCAGCGACAAAAATAATCCCCCACTCGCCAGAGGTTGTCCGTGATGTTCGTTCAACGATCAACCAGCACAGCGTTTCTGATGTCAAACGTTACTACGAAGAATCGACCCAAGGATATATCGAAGGGTTTGGTGAGGTTTTTCAGGGCTCCAGGCCCGCTTCCACCGATGAATTACTTGACTATATCACACAATCCGCGAGGTTGGAAGATGGACTGAGTATCTTAGATGCAGGTTGCGGAGTATGTGGGCCAGCCATTGGATTTGCCGAACGGCGCAAATTGAACATTGAAGCCATCACGCTTTCCAAGGTACAGGTAGAAGAGGCTCAAAAACGCATCAAAAACAAGGGTTTAGAACATCAGATTAAAGTCCAACAAGGCGATTTTCATCAGCTGGCTAAGCTGTATCCGCCTAACAGTTTTGACCGGGTCCTGTTCCTGGAGTCGCTATGTCATGCTGAGGATTACCAGCGGGTTCTGGAACAGGCACAACAAGTACTTAAGCCCGGTGGATTCCTCTATATCAAAGATTTTTACGCGATTGATCACCGTTCACGCCCTCAGTTATTGGATTTGCATACAAAAGATCTGCGGGAGTTGAATCGCATCTACTGCCTTGTAACGCCTGGTCTACCCGATACCGTCGATATCATCAGCGAACTTGGTTTCGATATATTTTACATGCGTAAGCCTATGTATACCAATACCCTTGCCGCATGGGAAAACTTTATGCGACATACGAATAATTATTGGGTGAGAGAGTCAGGAGATGCAATTGAAGCCATCGAGTTTCTGGCTTACAAGCCCTTGAAATGATTTTCCTGCTGCTTTGATAAGTAATTGCCTGACTTTGATCATATTAAATAAAATTAGATCATTAGAGACCCCACATGTCTGACTACTTAAAAATTCATCAATGGTGGGGCAACAAGATAACTCCTCTATTGACCTATGCCTTTTTGGGCGTAGCTCATTATACTAAAGAGCCAACCGCCCTCACCTTAACCAGTCAGATATTACTTTTTCTTTTGGGCTGTTTTGCCATTGCAGCTTTTGGTCATCTCTTCCTGGATGCTTTTGATCAGCGAGAGGATCGCCTGAACGATAAGTCAAATGGCTGGTTGAGATTGGGTAAGCTAAAGGCTATCCTGCTACTTTTCCTGCTTACTTTGATGGCCTGGCTTCCATTTTATTTTCTGCCCCATTATACTACTGTAAAGTGGATGGTGGCCGCAGAGTTTATTCTTTTTATCATTTATGCCGTGCCACCTTTCCGGTTTAAGGAACGGGGTATGCCTGGTATCTTTGTCGATGGGCTCTATGGTTATGTTATGCCTGCCCTTGTGGCATGGACCATCTTTTCTCCTGACACCAAAGGGTTAGAGACATTCGTCTATCCTTTATGCCTGCTGCTCTGGCTGTTACCAAAGGGAATTCGCCATATTTTACGCCATCAGTACTACGATTTTGATGGCGATCATAAGGCTGGGGTCGGCACCTATGCCGTTCGCCACGGTCGCTCTGTTACGCTTAGGGTAATTCAAAAACTTTTATTGCCCATTGAGTTGTCAGCAATGGTGTTGGCGTTGACGGTTCTTTCCTGGCCGGTCGTCATACCCGTCATTGGTTTCATCGTTTTTTGCGGTTGGGAATGGCGAGTCCTTCGCCATCAGTGGCTTCAGCCCGTATCCAAACCCCATCTATGGAAACCAATTGAATGGTCAGAATGGCTTGGAATGCGTGTCCTAACCAACTATTCCGAACTGCTGTTGCCGCTGATTTCTCTATGTGTAATGTTGCTCCGCCATCCATCCTTATGGCCTCTGTCACTGGCCTACCTCTTAATCGCCGGTCGGCCGCTAAAGCTATGGTGGAACGAAGTAAGTCCTTTGGTGTGGAAACGATTCAATGATATGCGGCTATGATTTCGCAGGTCTTAATTCACGTCGGTCTGCATAAAACAGGCACCACCTGGCTGCAACGTTGGATGGCGGCACACCCCTCCATAGCATATAGACTTGATTCCTTCGGAGGTATCCAAAGACCCATAGACCTCTGTCGAACGGCCATGGCTGATCAGCCAAGCTGGTATGCCATCAGTGACGAGAATTTGACCGGAGGCCGGATTTGGCCTGAGGGATATACATCGCCGCTGTTGCGCCATACTGGATTTCATCAGCAGCCGACTGGAATCCCGGAACATCGCAGACGCGTTGCCGATCAATTGCATGCCATGTTCCCCCAAGCCACGATTCTGATCACCACCCGAGGATTCGCAGGTGCGCTGCGTTCTTCATATTCCCAGGTTATTCGTCTTGGCGGTGACCAGACTTTCGAGGAGTACCTTGAATCATATTCCGAGTTTATTTCAGACTGGTTGGACCTGAATGCGGTGATCGGGATCTACCGGTCTGGATTTAAGAATGTACTGATTCTTCCTTACGTAATATTGTCAGAGGATGAAGCACGCTGTGAGCGTCTGCTGCAAGAGTTTCTGGATTTGCCGCCGACGGCCCTTCCCATAGGCCGTGTTTATCCATCTCGCACAGCTCGCCAACTGGTTGCCTACAGACGTTTTTCTCGCAATTGGCTTAAGCCTTTGATCAAGCGCCTGTCTTGGCATCGTGCCTCCACGCTTTTTTTAGCCTATGCCGCTTGGATCGTAGATCGTCCCTGGTGTGACGGTCTCATTCAGTTTTTCCACGCACCAGGTCGTAATCACCCGACCATCAAGGTTCCTACTGAGGTGCTGGAGAAGTTTCGAGGCAAAGCGTCTCTTCTTGCAACCGATCCTCTTTATGCCCCATACATGACTGACTACCTTAATTAAGTACAGAATATGGCCAGACGTATAATTGTTAGTCTACCAGAGTGGAGTCTTGGGGGTGCTCATATCTGCGCTGTCAACATGGTCCGGGGGTTACGGGCGAGGGGGGAAGATGCCCGATTGTTGTTAACCGAAGAGCATACCCCTTTGGTTACGCATCCACTCAACAGCCCACCACTGCCTGCCGACATACCCATTGATATGATCCGACTTACCTCCAAAGACCAGTGGAGTGAGGCCTGGATGGCGATTGAACGTTACCTCGAGGAGCAGGCGCCCTGTATCTATGTTCCCGTTGTCGATGTTAGGTCCACTTGCATCACCCCTCGCCTCTCCTCTCGTGTCATGGTTGTAGCGTCCATGATGACAGACTATCGATTGGAGTACGAACACGTAGAACGATTGGCTCGCCATTGGGATGGAGTGGTGGCAGTGAACTCCGTTATTCAGCGGCGGGCAGCCCTCTGGATGCCCTGGCTGGCGGCAAACCTGGTCACTATCCCCATAAGTGTACCCATGCCCACTGGTATACCGATGCGTCCAACTCAAGGTAAGATCCGGCTGGTATATCACGGTAGATTATGTGTGTACCAGAAGCGCAGCCCCGACTTTATCGAGCTACTCGAGCAACTTGACATCCTCGGTGTAGCGTTTTGTCTTACCCTGATCGGCGATGGGGAGTCCCGCCCAGTCATAGAAAAGGCAGCAGAGCGGTTTCTTGCCGATGGCCGTCTGGTGTTGGCAGGCACCCTTCCGTATGAGCAAACGCTGGAGGCCCTGAGGGAGCAGGACGTGTATATTCTGCCTTCAGACTTTGAAGGCACCCCCAACGCCCTGCTGGAGGCCATGGCCTATGGTTGTGTGCCCGTTGTTTCAGACATCGAAACATTGACCGATATCGTAGCCGATGGGGAGACGGGATTTCGCTGTGCGATCGGTGATATGAGATCCTTTGCCGCTGCCATAGCCCAACTAGCCGATGACCCGACTAAGCGGGTCAAAATGGCAGAACGAGCCGCTAACAGTGTGCGTCAGCTTGGCTATGACCTGGAAACCATGATCGATCGCTACCAAGCCTTGTTTGATCGTCTGGAGACCCGTACCCGAGAGGCCCGACATCGTCCACGGAATTTCATGACGCCCCCGCCTGCAAGTTTTGGCGGGGTTTCAATCCTACCAGGACACTACAGCTCCTATGCAAATCAAGTGAACCAGGTTCCCTATTGGCCCGAACCCCAGACAAGCACTCGGTTAGGCAGGTCCCATCGCCCTCAAATTGCACCCCTCAGTGAGCATCGTATCATTGTGGCCGCCAGCCATGGCCACATCAGCGGTTTAAATGTTTTTGCGGCACACCTGGTTCAGGAGCTTCTGTCCCGCGGCCTGAATGCGGAGATCTTAATTACCCGTCCCGATGAAAAGGTGCCGGGTCCAATGCCATTTCCAGCGCACATACCTGTACGTAGCCTTGCCGTGGGGCCAGCGACTAGTTGGAAAAAACGATGGGCGGTCCTTCGGAATACCCTCATAGAACAGGGTCCTTGCATCTACATGCCCAACTACGACCGGTACCATTCCGGCATATGCGGTACGCTGCCAGCCACTGTGAAGGTTCTTGGTATTGCCCACAGTGATGACCCCGCTCACTATGCACACTGTATGAAGTTCGCGCCCTGCTGGAATGGGATCGTAGCTGTTAGTAACGTGATTAAGGATCATATCAAGGCCCTGGATCCTGCACTGGTCGACCGACTATACACCATTCCCTACGGAGTGGCTACGCCTTCGTCTTCCGGTAAAACGACACGATCTCCCCAAACCCCTCTCCGTTTAATCTACGCTGGCCGCCTGATTCGATACCAGAAGCGGGTTTTCGACCTGCTCTTGATCCTTGAGGCTTTGGAAAATCGGCAAGTGCCGGTAGAACTCACCGTTGTCGGCAGTGGACCAGAAGAACGGGAGTTTCTCCAGGCTTCAGCCCACGCCCTGGTCAGTGGCCGGATGCGCTTCATGGGAGGAATGGCGAACCACCACGTGCAAACGCTGATGGCTCAAGCAGATGTTTTCCTATTGCCCTCGGCCTTTGAGGGAATGCCCGTGAGCCTGCTGGAAGCTATGGCCCATGGTACCATACCAGTGGTAGCCCACTGTCGAAGTGGGGTGGATGAGGTCATACGCCAGGGTGAAAATGGCTTTTTTGTGCCCGTAGGCGATATCGAGGGCTTTGCTGACAGGATCAGCGATCTCGCCAAAAACCCTCAGCAGCTGGCGCAGATGTCAGAGGAAGCCCGGAGGACCATTGCGACAGGAGGATTTACCATTACGGACATGACAGATTCCTACCTGCAGGTAATGGAACAGGTGGTGTCAAAGCCTTTCTTACGTCCGGTCACTGGCATACATGCCCCTGACGATATTCGAGGGTGGCGGTCCTGGCTGCCACCGGAGCTTCCTGATCCATCCCATGCTATCTATCATCTGAAAAAGCGTGTACAACTAGCCTTGAAGCGTATGGTTTAAGATGACAATCAGCACATCATATTCCGATGGCTCCGATCTCCTTCCGATAGCAGCTTCGGGATGAACCGTCTGCCCGGTTCAAACTTTGGCGTCCACCATCATCGTTCCTCATTCATCCCTAATACACATACAGATGTCCTTATCAAAACGCCCTACTTTCAAAGACGAGGTGCTGCAGGAAGCCTTCTCAAGCAATGGCTATGTGATCATAAATCTGGCGGAGCCGGAAGAAATGAAGCAATTGGCCGAGGCTTATAAGAGTCTCTATCCATACCAGCAGGAAGGATGTGTTTTTTCATATTTGGATAACGATTCCGGTCGGCAGTCACAGGCACAAAGCCTGGTGCGTCAAATGATAGAAAAAAAGGCATCCGTTTTTTTGGATGCTTACAGGTTCGTCAATAGTTCTTTTGTTGTCAAATTTCCGGGTAAGAAAGGTATCATTCCCCCTCACATTGACTACACCTTTGTTGACGACAAGCAGTACGCTGCCGTGGCTATATGGACCCCTCTCACGGAAACCACAGCCGCTGCAGGTCGGTTATACGTGATGCCAGGGTCTCATCTGTACACGCCTGTCTGTGGGTCAAATTTGATCAGGAAATATGATGACATCCAACTCTCCAGCATGACGGAGATCGAACTGGAACTAGGTCAGGCTGTATGTTATAACCTGCGAACCATCCATGCCTCTCCTGCCAACACTTCATCAACTCCGCGTATTGCCGCCAATACTGTGCTGATCCCGGAGGAGGCTGACCTCTGGCATGTAAGCCGTCAAGATCAGGAAATTCTGATTTATTCCGTGGACAATGAATTTTACAGCAAGCCTCATTTCGATCCTGCAACCACCAAAGAGTTACTGAAGAAATACAAAGTAATTGGTTCTATAGAAAGTTGAGTGGGTAATATGGCTTGATGATGCAAAACCCATGTCAGGTGTTCACTACCAAGGAATTAGCCCCTTAAATGGATGGACAATACATTGGATCCGGTTTTTTAAACCTCCGATTAAGCGTTATATAATGTAAATATTACGCAAAGTACTCCGGTCAGAGGGTTACCTTTTCCGGTTGGATGAATTAACCTTGACAGTTCTTTTCAAATCAATCAACCTGAATGACCATGCAAAAAACTCGAAAGATTACCTTCTCACTGCCCGCGGAAATCGTTGCAGATGCAACTTCCGGCCTGCTGCTCGGCGAATTCAACAACTGGAACAAGGAACAGGGCTTCAGCCTGAAAAAATCCAAGGATGGTTCCATGAAAACGTCCGTTGAACTCGAAGGGGGCAAATCATATGAGTATCGTTACCTGCTGGACGGCGGTCGCTGGGTAAATGACCTGAATGCTTCTGGATACGCCGAAGTTAGCAGTCTCGGGGTGCTGAACTGTGTCGTGAATGTGCCCGCAGAAGTGGTAGCAGAACCCAAGTCTGCTAAAAAAACAACGGAGAAAAAGTCAAAAGCCGAAAAAACGATCGCTCCGGAAAAGACGGATATAAAGCCGGCAGCAAAGCGTACCACGGCAAAGAAAACCTCGAAATAAGGCCTGACAGACCTATTTTCGCGGCAAAAACCATCGGATGAGTATATCTGACAGACTTTTTCAGAGCCGAAACGTAATCGCCGCAGCCAACCTAAAGGCAGGTAATGAGTTCCTTGCGTCAAACCGTGAAAACCCCGGGGTGACAGAACTACCCAGTGGACTCCAATACGAAGTGATCCACATGGGAGATGGACCAAAACCAGGCCCCGTCAGCAAAGTCACCTGCCACTACCACGGCACGCTGATCGATGGTACCATCTTCGACAGCTCTGTAAAACGTGGCGTCCCCGCCACTTTCCCACTAAATGCCGTGATCAAGGGATGGACCGAAGGCCTGCAACTCATGCCCGCCGGCAGTAAATGGAGGTTCTTCATCCCGCCATACCTCGGTTATGGCGAAAGACAGGTCAGCGCGCAGATCGGACCCAATGCGACCCTGGTGTTCGATGTCGAGTTGTTGTCCTTCACCAACTAATCTGCCTTAAGCAGACAGAATTACACACGATTGTTTGCCCCCTCATGTCCAATTGATGCCTTTGTGCTAAATTGAGTACATGAACCAGTACCATGATCGCAGAGCATTTCTCGGCCTCACCGCCGGACTGCTTGGAACGGGGATGATTGCTCATGCCCTGCCCGGAAAGAAACAGAAGATGCAACTGGCGTTTTCCAGCATCGGCTGCCCCGACTGGCCCCTGGACAAAATGGTAAAGTTCGCCAGGGAAAAAGGCTACCAGGGCATCGAACTGAGAGGACTGCTTCGGGAACTGGATCTGCCCAGATCATCCGACTTCAATAGCCCGGAAAAAATTCGTGCTGCCCGAAAACTGGTGGAAGATAACGGGCTGAAATTGGTATGCCTGGGCGCTTCCGCCCCCCTGCACCATCCGGAAGGCCCGAAACGAGAACAAAGCATCGATGAAGGTAAACGGTTCATCGATCTGGCCGAAGCCTTGGGTTGCGCCTATGTCCGGGTATTCCCCAATAACCTGCCGAAAGAACAGGAAAAAGGGATGACGCTGCAACTCATTCGCCAGGGACTACAAACCCTGGGGGATCATGCCTCGAAAACCAAGGTATCGGTACTGATGGAAACCCACGGCGATCTGATCCAAACCGCCGACATCGCCGAAGTCATGCAAGGCGTGGAACGACCGAACGTCGGGTTGGTGTGGGATTTCACCAACATGTGGTCTGTCACTAAAGAAGCTCCAATATCGGTCTATCCAAAACTGGCACCTTACATCCGTCATGTGCATGTAAAAGATTTCAAGATGCAGGATGGAAAGATGAAATACACCCTGCTGGGACAAGGGTCAGCGCCCGCTTTCCAGGCACTCGACCTGCTGCAAAGGGCCGGCTACAAAGGGTTTTAC
>CAJBZC010000387.1 GCA_903959965.1 uncultured bacterium | reverse complement strand
TTACCCGCGATCAGCGTGTCCGACATCTTCCGGCGATAATACCCGGTATTGGTGGCCACATTGGAAGAAACCGCCACGATCCCATCCTGCGGCGCCCCGACATGCGTCAGCACCTGTGCTGGGGTCCCGGTGGTTTGATTGAAATGAAGCGCCTCGTTATAAATGACCGTGTAATAAAACCGGGGATCACGATTGTCATACGGCCGATTGGCATTATACAGCGGGGACTTATCCCAGGCCTGCCCGTCACGCATCGGAAAGGCATCCACCAGGTTCTGCGTCGGTAAATGAAGGAAACTTCCTCCGCGGGAAGGTGGAAGCGTATTCACCTCTATGTCGCGATTCAGTGGACGCATGAATGAAAGGATATACTCTGTGTTGTTGCGCTTCAGAAAAAGCCTGTAAAAACCGGCACCGGGACGGGTGCTGTTGTCCTCTTCCAATTGATACTGATTCATGGCCACCACAGCCTGTGCTGCGGCTAGTGCCTTCTGCCAGCGCGACGGATCTGCTGCCGGATAGGCCGTCTGTTTGATCAGATCGGCATTGGAGGCAAAACTCCCTCCATTGAACAGCGGACTGGCTGCAAAAAGCAGTACCCTCGACTTCAATGCCAATGCTGCCCCACGTGTGACCCTGCCGAAATCAAGTCCCAAATACGCCAAGGGAAGTTGAGGCGCAATCTCATCCAATTCCTTGACGAGATAATTCACGCAATCCTCATAGCTGGATCGCCCCTGCGCATTGGCAGATGTCAGGGAGTACACCGTATCCCCCACCAGCGGCACACCGCCCCACTGCTTCATCAAAATATGGTAGAACCAGGCACGCAGGAACCGCGCTTCCAGCTTCGAACGGGACTTCAGGGCACCCGACAAAGGCGTGGCATCTACATTCTTAAGAAAGATGTTAACGTGGCGGATACGACTATACAGACTGCTCCAGTCATTCGTTACCCGGGTCGCCCAGTTTCCGGTGAAATTGCCCCCAATCACCTGCAAAGGCACATTGTGCCCTCCCGGCCAGCGACTGTCAGCCTCGTCGGTCGTTTCACCCAACGGTGCCCCCATGGTGTTGACCTCCTGTGGAATGGCCATATATGACAAGCCACTGTAGATATCGGTCAGAAACTCGATCGACTTGGCACTATCTGAAAACGTGACGGATTCGTTGAGGTCCACCGTGCTCTGCGGATCCAGAAAGCCCTGGCCCTTGCGGCAGGAGTAGGATGACGACAGCACGACGACCATAAGCCCCGCACGTATCAATATCTTTTGAATATTCATATGCTGATCTTGACTGGGTTATTTGAATGTGATGTTGAGCCCCGCATTGTACAACCGCTGCTGCGGATAGACATCTTCCGCCACGTTACCCACCGTCTCCGGATCATACTGATACTTCCGGAACACATTGGACCATGTCCACAGATTATAGCCAGAAACCGTGAAGCGGGCGGATGAAAGTTTCACCCGATTCAGCCAGCCAGCCGGGAGATCCCAACCCAGCTCCATGCTCCTGAACCTGAGATAACTTGAGCGCATCGACCAGAAGGTGGAGATCTGATTATCGGTCGGACTCATGTAGGTGGCGTTGAAATTGGAGATCATCAACGGGAACTCGGCATCATTGCCCTTGCCCGGCGTCCAGCGCTTCTGATGCAGTTCAGAGAGATTGGCCTTGAACGGCGTCGCCAGTCTCCAGCCTACGTTGAAATTATATCCCGTAGCACCCTGGAACAGCGCGTTCAGGCTGAATCCTTTGTAATTCAGGGTCAGGTTGATGCCGTAGTTGGTATTCGGAATATTGGGTTCACCATAGAACATCCGATCATCATCATTGATGATCTTATCACCATTCAGATCACGATACTTAAGGTAGCCGGGGCGTATGACACCGGAAGGCTTGGCACTCGTATCCACATCTTTCTGATCCAGATAGAAACCATCCCACATCCACATGCGGGTCGTGCCAATGGACGTACCCGTCTGTTTCAGCCAGGGATATTTTGCCGGTGGCTCATCAATCTCTACGATCATATTCTTCGCGAAAGAAAGCGTTCCCCGCACGCTGTAACCAAGCTTCCCGATCTTATGACGATGCGTCAACTCCACTTCATATCCTCTGTTCTTCACTTTCCCAAGGTTGACGGGCGGAACCGTGGCGATGCCAAAGTAGATAGGCACCGTGTTGCGGGCCCGAAGAATGTCGTACCGGAAATTATCGAATACATCCACTGAACCGCTGAAGAGACCGTTCCACAATGAGAAATCAAGGGCTACGTTGGTCTTGCGCTCCTTCTGCCAGCTGACATCATCATTGCCCAACGTTCCTTCCCGAATACCTGCCAGTGAGTTTGGCGTTTCTCCAAAGAAGGCCATGCCCAATGTCCGGTTGTAGATCTCTTCATAGAGATATCGGCTGCCGGCTGATACACCGTCATCCCCCACCAGGCCCCAGGATCCACGGAGCTTAAGGAGATCGAATACCGGGAGGTTTTTCTGTACCCAACCCTCCTTTGCGAGGTTGTATCCGACGGATACGGCCGGGAAGAACCCATAGCGCTCCTGCGTCACAAATCGATCGGTCCCGTTGAGTGCACCGTTCAATTCCAGCATGTATTTCTGGCGGAAATTGTAGGCCGTCCGGAAAGTGAAACCCCGCAATTTGGACGGGATGTAGTTCGTGTTGCGGTCGCCCGTGGCAAAGTACTGAGAGGTCTGATTGTAGAGGAACAGGGCATTGATCCCGTGCGCCCCAAAGGTTCTGTCGTAATTCAAGGATCCCTGCATGGTCAGGTTGCGGACCGGAGAGCCGCCCGCGTATGACAACGACAGCGGAGATACCCGGAACACGTTGATATCCCTGGGCAGATAACTATTGGTGACCGGATTGTAGGCAAAGGCCGGGAAGCCCCCACCACGCGACAAACTACGGGTTGCCGTATTCGTGCTGGTGAATGCGGTCGTCACCCGGGCAGAAAGTCCGGGCAGCAGCTGGTCGAGTTTCTGCACACCAGACAGGTTGAAATTGAACTGATTCCCGTAATTGCGCGAATACCCACCCATCGCGATCCGGCCAACCACGTTGTTGTTGTTGCCCTCCGCCGGCTTTGGCACCAGTAGCCCATCCGAAAAACCATAAGTGCCATCCGGATTATAGATATTGTAAGCGAACGGTGGCAGCTGCTCGTAGTGCGCAATCTCGTAAAAGATGCCATAACCGACGGCTGACGGGCCATTCCGCTCGTCGAAGTTGCCACTTACATCCAATTTCAGATTGAGGCGCTCCGTCGCCGCAATGTCCAGGTTCGAGCGGAAATTGTATCGCTTGTAATAGTAATTGTTGTTGATCTTATCATTATCATACATAGACGGTGCCTGGAAATCCTTGACGATCCCATTCTGGGAGAGATAGCCCATCGAGATGAAATACTTGGCTCGTTCGGACCCGCCGGAAATGTCCACGTTCTGCTGGGCCTGCAATGAATATTTCCGGATCAGCTCATCATACCAATTGATGTTCGGATGCCGGTAAGGATCAGTCCCATCCCGGAATGCGTCCAGATCCGCCTGACTGAACTGTGCTGGCAGTCCCTCATTGACCAGCGATTCGTTCCGCAACAGCGCGGCGTCGTATGAATTCAGGAACTTGAAGGGCTTGACCGGCACCTGTGCGCCCAGTTGGCTGCGGAAGGTCACCACCGGTTTCCCCACTTTCCCGCGGCGGGTGGTCACCAGGATGACTCCATTTGCACCTTTGATCCCATAAATTGCGGTGGTGGCCGCATCTTTCAGGACCGTAATGTTTTCCACTTCGTTTGGGTCGATCCGGGAGAACTGTGCATAGCTGTATTCGATATCATCCACCAGGATGTAGGGTTGCTGGCTGTTCTCAGCAAAGGTGCTGATGCCCCGGATGAAGAAATCTGCTCCGTCGGAACCCGGCCGACCGCTGCGTTGTACCGAAAAGAAACCCGGTAACCTGCCCTGCAGGGTGTTCTGGAGACTCGCAGAGGGGGTGCGTCGGATATCATCCCCCTTGATTTCACTGACTGCTCCGGTTTTGGTGACTTTCCGCTGACGTCCATAACCGACGACGACGACATCGTCCAGGGATGCGGCATCCTGCTGCAGGGTCAGATTCAGGGTACGACGCCCTTCGAGTGAGACCTCCTGCGTCTCATATCCGACACCTGAAATGACAAGCACGGCACCTGAGGGGAGATCCCTCAATACAAACGCCCCCTTGGCATCCGTGATGGTGCCCGACTTCCCATCCTTCAGCATTACGTTCACATTAGCGACAGGCTGGCCGGAAGCATCCCGGACCACACCACGCGTTTCTGCGGTCTGAGCGACGACCGCGGCAGGGAGTCCTGTCAGCAACAGGAACACAAGAGACCAAAAGGCGTTCCTGTTACCTGTACAGGTAACCAGTTTTCTGATCATGTTTGGACTGTTTGGGTTGATAGTGGCTGCCGTTGACAGCTTGCCGGCAATTGGGAAGGAATTGATCTCAGAGGAGTTGGCTGATCATTGAAATCCGGATGCTACAACCTCGTTCAAGCTCCCATCTTCTGGCCTGCTATTAAC
>CAJBZC010000386.1 GCA_903959965.1 uncultured bacterium | reverse complement strand
TCCAAGCGTTAGGAACTCTCCAAGCGTTGGGAACTCTCCAAGAGTTAGGGACTCTCCAAGCGTTGGGAACTCTCCAAGAGTTAGGAACTCTCCAAGCGTTGGGAACTCTCCAAGCGTTAGGGACTCTCCAAGAGTTAGTCAGTTTTCCGTTTATTATTCTCCTGAGAGGATCGCTTTGAGGCCTTCGAAGTCGCATTCGGTTTGTGCACCCGTGGCGAGGACCTTGACCCGGAACACACCTTTCGACATTTCGTCGGAGCCGGCAATGACGATAGCAGGGATGCCTTTCTTTTCGGCGTATTTGAACTGGCGATCGAATTTCACGGCTTCGGGATAGATCTCGCAGGAGATGTTTGCCGCCCTCAGTTGTTGCATGGCTGCCCATGCATAGCGGGTTTCTTCTTGTCCGAGGTTGAAGAACAGGACTTGCGTACCCACGCTGATGGAAGGTGGGAAGGCGCCGGTTTCTTCCATTACATCGTATATCCGGTCGACACCGAAGGAGATACCGACACCCGGAATGCCCGGAACGCCGAAAAGTCCGGTGAGGTCGTCGTAACGACCGCCTCCGCCAATACTGCCCATTTTCACTTCTGTCGCCTTCACTTCGAGGATGGTGCCTGTGTAGTAGTTAAGTCCACGTGCAAGGGTGAAGTCTATAGAGAAAGGATAGCCGCCGTCTTTCCCGCGCAGGAAATCGGCGAGCCATCGCAATTCCTGCACACCCTGTCTGCCGGCATCCGTATGGCCCAGCAGTTGCTCAATGCGATCGATGCGTTGATCCGTGTCACCCTCGATCAACAGATATTCTTTGATCCTTTCCCTGTTTTCGAGTTCGAGACCGCGTTGCTCCAGTTCCTCCATCACCTTATCGATGCCGATCTTATCCAGCTTATCGATTGCGACAGTGATATCCGTCATTTTTTCAGCCGCATGGCAACTTTCTGCCAGGGCTGCGAGTATTTTTCGATTGTTGATCTTCACCTCGACAGATACACCGAGTCTGCGGAAGGCTTCGCGATAGATCATGATGAGTTCCGCTTCATTCAGTAGGGCGGCGCTTCCCACGACATCCGCATCGCACTGCCAGAATTCACGATACCGGCCCTTCTGGGGACGGTCTGCCCGCCACACGGGTTGCATCTGGTATCGCTTGAATGGGAAGGAGAGCTGCCCGTGGTTCATGGCGACAAATCGGGCAAAGGGGATCGTGAGGTCGTATCTGAGGGCTCGTTCGGTCAGCGCCTTAGAGCCATGTCCGGCGAGTACTTGTTCGAATGCCTCCAGTGCCTGGCTGTGTTTGGCCGGGTTGTCGAGTCCGTTGTTGAGGATTCTGAAGATGAGCTTGTCTCCTTCATCGCCGTATTTTCCGAGCAGGGTGTCGAGATTTTCCATCGCAGGGGTCTCCAGCGGCTGGAATCCGTTGCTTTCAAAAACATCGGCGATGGTTCGGAGTATATACTGACGTCGGCGTACGACATGCGGGGCGAAGTCGCGGGTACCCTGGGGCAGTGAAGGTCTGATCATTATTTCGGTTATTCGTTACAGTTATGTTTAATGTGCCCCTTCGTGGATGATGAAAGTGCGCAGTCTGCATATTATGGACATCATGTTGTGTTCAAATGGAAGAACCCTCAAGCTTTCTGTTGGTGACTATTTCTATCATCGAAGTCAAGTTTGCATATTTCCGGCCTTCCTGTGATATGCGTTGATTAATTCGGTGCAACCTTCGTCCAGGATCCGGTACACTTCATGATATCCGCTTTCTCCTCCGTACCATGGATCGGGTACATCCAGTCCTTCTCCGGGCCGGGTGATATCCATGAATAATCTAACGTGGGATCGATCGTAATCTTCACCTGCGATGTATTGGATTTCCTCCTCTACATCCTCAGCCATGGCGAGGATCAGGTCGAATTTTCCTATGTCTGACCGGTTGAATCTGCGGGATCTTTGTCCGCTGATGTCCATCCCATTCAGGCGGGCCACTTTCTGTGAAAGTCTGTGTGGGGGTTCTCCGTCATGCAGTCCGTTTGTACCCGCACTGTCGATGATCCAGTCAAGTCCTGCCATTTCCGCATGTTTACGGAGGATCCCTTCCGCGAGCGGACTTCGGCAGATATTGCCAAGGCATACCATTAAAATCCTCATGTCGGCGTCAATTGGCTTGCAAAGATAAAGACATTCCTCCGCCCC
>CAJBZC010000385.1 GCA_903959965.1 uncultured bacterium | reverse complement strand
CCAGCCTTCATCTTCCGGACAGAGGCTCCAGCTTTCGACGATGCCCCACTGGCTGTATGTGCCCCAATGCATCAGGAGTCCGAACTTGAGTTTTTTCCAATCCGCCAGTTTCTGCGCTACCAACGGATCAGAAGGCGGCGTGTATTTGTGGCTCATGTCGTGCACCTGGGCGTTTAGACCCGTGGAGAGCAGGATGCTCAGGGCGAGGATGATCGATCTTCCGTATGGCATGGGTTGTGGGTTTTGAAAGGTCAGAGCACCCCTTTGGTGCTCGGCAGGTGATTGCTGAAAGGATCACGGCGGACGGCCATCCGGATAGCCTTCGCGAAGGCCTTGAAAATGGCCTCGATCTTGTGATGCTCGTTGTCTCCGCGGCATGCAACATTGAGATTGCAGCGCGCAGCGTCGCTGAATGATTTGAAGAAATGAAAGAACATTTCAGTGGGCATTTCTCCGATGCGTTCGCGTTTGAATTCGGCATCCCATACCAGCCAGTTGCGGCCGCCGAAATCCACGAGCACCTTGGCTTCCGCCTCATCCATGGGCAGCGCAAATCCGTACCGTTCAATGCCTCGCTTATCAGCTAAGGCTTTCGCGAAGGCCTCACCAAGCGCAATGCCTGTGTCTTCGATCGTATGATGTTCATCGATGTGGAGATCGCCGCGCGCGTCAACCTTGAGATCGATCCGTCCGTGACGGGCGATCTGATCCAGCATGTGATCGAAGAAACCGAGGCCGGTGTGGATCTCAGCACGCCCCGCGCCATCAAGGTTCACTTCGATACGGATATCCGTCTCGTTGGTTTTCCGCTGATGCGAAACCGTCCGAAGACCGTGCTTGAGGAACGTGTAGATCTCGGACCATTCGGCTGATTCCAGGGCGATGACTTCTCGCAGCGCCTCCATTGGATCAGTGACCGCAGTAGCGCCCAGTCCCGGTTCCTGGTTCATCCAGATCGCCCGGCAACCGAGGTTCTTCGCCAATTGCACATCGGTAATCCGATCACCTATCACGAAGGAATTCGCGAGGTCATATTTATTTGTATCGAAATATTCAGTGAGCATCCCGGTACCGGGCTTTCGTGTCGGTGCCTGCTCATGCGGAAAGGTCGGATCGATGTGAACCGCCGAAAATCGGACCCCCTCCCCTTCCAATGTCCGCATGATGAGATCATGCACCGGCTGGAATTCATCGCGGGGGAAGGCTTCCGTACCCAGTCCATCCTGGTTCGTCACCATCACGAGTTCATAATCCGTCTCTTCCGCGATGCGGTTGAGGTAGCGGAATACGCCAGGATAGAAAGTGACTTTCTCAAATCTGTCGAGCTGGTAGGTGGGCGGCGCCTCCTTCACGAGGGTGCCGTCGCGGTCTATGAAGAGGATCCTTTTCATGTGGTTGGTTGCTGTCTCGCACCGGGGCGGACATCCATATTTATTTTTTCTCGACCATGCAGGATGGTCGCGTTGCGACAAATATACTCAAGCAGCAGCGAAAGCATCGAGCGCCCCGAGCAGGATTTCATTCTCCGTCGGGGTACCCACCGTGATGCGGATGCAATCTGCGCATCCGGGGGTGGTGCTCCGGTCACGTACCACAATACCCTGCGTCAAGAGGAAATCATACACTTTCCGACCACCATTGACTTTTACGAGCAGGAAGTTGGCATCAGAAGGATAGACATGCTGCACCAGCGGATGCTCTGCCAACGCCACTGCCAGCCGGTCGCGCTCCGTCACGAGGATGCGGATCATCTCATTCACCTGCTCCACTTCCTCCAGCGCCTCCGAAGCGAGCTGCTGTGCCGCTTCATTGATATTGTAAGGTGGCTTGATGCGATTCATGATGCCGATGATGTCTGCACTAGCGAAGGACATTCCCACGCGAAGCGCCGCCAATCCCCAGGCTTTACTGAGGGTCTGTAGTATCACCAGGTTTGGATAATCTGCCAGGTCCGGAATGAAGGAACGATGCCGTGAAAAATTAATATAAGCCTCGTCCACCACCACGATCCCGTCGAAATTATTCAGGATCATTTCGATATCCCCGCGATCGATGCTGTTGCCCGTGGGATTGTTTGGAGAACAGAGCCAGATGATGCGCGTATCCACATCCACCGCGGCTTCCATCGCTTCGAGGTCGAGCTGGAAAGATGCGGTCAGCGCCACCTTACGAACGGCGACGTCGTTGATATTGGCCGAAACCTCGTACATCCCATACGTTGGCGGGCAAACGATCACATTGTGCCGGCCAGGTTCGCAGAAGGCACGGAACAGGATATCGATCGCTTCATCGGAGCCATTGCCGAGGAATATATGCGCCGGGGCGACGCCCTTGATATGCGATAGTTTCTCTTTCAGCGCCTGCTGGTGTGGATCAGGGTAACGGTTGTACCATTTAAGCAGCGGGGAACCCAGGCTGTTCTCATTGGCATCCAGGAACACCTTCGCTTCACCCGTGAAT
>CAJBZC010000384.1 GCA_903959965.1 uncultured bacterium | reverse complement strand
TGGAACAATATTGGAAGCCTAAGAAATACGGGTATCGAACTGGAATTGACCACAAGAAATGTTCAAACTAAATACTTCAAGTGGTCTACTTCTGGCAATTTTTCCCGAAATAAGAACAGCATCATTGAACTGGGAACCGAAGCCTATTTGTTGAATCAGGGAGAAAGAACAGAAGTGTACCGGAATAAAGTCGGGAATCCATTGGTCCAGTTCTTTGGATTCAAGACAGATGGTGTTTGGCTTTCCCAGGACCAGATCAACAAAGCTTTGGCCAGTGGCTTGACGAGCTCGATGAGTAATGTTTTTGTTCCGGGAGGATTGAAACTTGTAGATGTCAATGGAGATAATAAGCTTGATAATGAAGACAGGACAGACCTCGGCAATCCATATCCTGATTTCACCTGGGGATTGACCAATAATGTAAGCTTCAAAGGATTTGATGTTAGCTTTACCCTGCAAGGTGTTCAGGGTGGAAAGTTGATCAATGGTGATCCCAATTACAATGAATCCAGAAGAACAATCAGGACATATAATCAAAACCGCTGGGTCAGTGCGAAATTTCCTGGGGATGGCAAGACTCCTTTCTCGACGGTAGGATACAACTGGATGCTGACAGACTATGTTATTGAAGATGCCTCTTACATGTCCCTGCGGGATGTTAACATTGGCTATTCGATTCCTGCCACATTTGTTAACAAAATAAAGGTCAATAGCATGCGGTTCTATTTTTCCGCCCAAAACCTTTATTTCAAAACGGCAAAGGGATACAGAGGACTCAACCCTGAAGGCCGGTTCTCAAACGGACCATACTCATCCGTATTGATCGATGGATACCAGCGCGGATCCTTCCCCATTCCTAAAACTTTGTTGATAGGTATTGATATCAATTTCTAATCCTCAACGAATCAAAAAACATCAGTATGAAATCATTTATAACGTCCCTTCTGGTTTGCATGTTTTTCCTTGCTTCCTGCAACAAAAACATTGAGCTATATCCGCTCAGCAATGTAACCACGGCTACTTTTTATAAGAATACCACCGATATCCAAACTGCGCTCATCGGCTGCTACAATGGCATGCAAAAGCCCCTGTTGGAAGAATGGAAAATGTCTGAACTGAGGAGCGATAATGCCATCATGGGAAATCCTGCCAGTAAATCAGTACCCAATCGCGACTTGAGTGATCTGGATCTGTTCATTCCTAATACTTCTCACCAAGGCATTTATAATTTCTGGATCAATACCTATGCAAATATTCGCAATGTCAACCTGATCCTGAATAGCTTGAATGTCAATTATGCTCCCGCGACGGGTTCAATGACGTCAGACACATCAGACGTATCGATTTCATCGACAGACAAGAAGACACTTTCTGCTGAAGCTGCATTCATCAGGGCCTATCATTATTTCAATTTGGTGCGTCAATTTGGTGGCGTCTTTCTGGTGCATGAACCTTTGTCGCCCTTTGATGCAACCTCAATGAACAGGGTGTCAGCGGCAGAAATCTACAAGCTCATCGTAGCAGATCTAACTTATGCCGCGGCCAATGGTGCGTCATTGAAGTATGCGTCCATTCCTGCCACTTCGCTGGGTCGGGTAAACAGCTGGACAGCAAAAGCCATGTTGGCAAAAGTCTACCTGACCTTGAACCGAAAAACGGATGCCATTCCTTTATTGAACGATGTCATTACGAACAGTGGGTACGGTCTCGTGGCGACTTATGGTGATGTCTTCTCCATTTCAAATGAGATGAACAAGGAAATTCTTTTCGCCATCCGCTATAAGGCAGGCGGTATTGGACTTGGCTCTCCTTTTCCGAATGCTTTTGCACCTGAATTGAGTGGAACTGCCGTCATCATCGGTGATGGAGGAGGATTCAATACGCCCAGTGCTGACCTAAACCTTGGGTATACTGCATCAGATTTGCGGAAAGGCATCAGCATTGGTGAATATGGCAGCACCAAAGTATTGTACCCCAAAAAAATGATTTCGCCGGTGTCAATTGTCAACGATGCGGAGAATGACTGGATCGTAATGCGATACGCGGATGTGTTACTCATGCTTGCCGAAGCACAGGGAAATTCAGCGGCAAGCCTTTCTTTGATCAATCAAACCCGGAAAAGAGCAGGGCTCGCCGACCTGTTGCCAGCAGCAGTGAACACCGTTGCCTTGTTTGAGAAAGAACTGACCAATGAGCGGAAATTGGAATTCGCTTTTGAAAATATCCGTTGGTATGATTTGCTCAGGTACAATACAACCCTGACAACCATCACTGCGGAACAAACACTTAAAAATCACTATAGTGCCATATACACTGCACATTATGGGAAATATCCCAGCCCCAGACCCACATTGGCGCAGATCCAGGCCTATGTAACCACTAATCGATTACTGTTGCCTATACCCCAACGTGAGATCGACAACAATACCACACTAAAAATCTCTCAAAATCCGGGATATTGATTAAATAATTATTTGAAAAACTTCATGATGCGAAAACCTGCATTGATCATATCAATCATCCTTGTAGTCATATCTATTGACCTCGTTGCCCAGCAAGCAAAGAAGCCAAACATTCTATTCATTGCTGTTGATGACCTGAAGCCCATCATGGCTTGTTATGGAAACAAGCTCATCAAAACACCCAACATTGATCGCCTGGCCAAAATGGGCACGATGTTTTCCAACAACTATTGTCAACAGTCGGTGTGTGGGCCTACCCGTGCAAGCCTGATGACAGGAATGAGGCCCGATCATACAAAAGTGTGGGACCTGAAAACACAGATGCGGGATGTTAATCCTGATATTGTGACCTTGCCGCAATATTTGATCACACAGGGCTATAACACTATCGGCACCGGAAAGATATTTCATCCCAGCAGTGCCATAAAAAGGATCGACCCGGTGTCCTGGAACCTGCCATACATGGAGCCAGAGCCCAGTGATTATGCCAATGGTTTGGGCAAACCGGCAAATGGTCAGTACCAAAAGCCGGAAAACAGGGCCATGTTCCTGGTAAAAAAGGAGCGGGTGAAAAGGGACGATGATGATGAGATTCCTACGTCCATCAAAGGACCTTCCATTGAAAACTACGATGTGCCGGATCACGCCTATGATGACGGCGTGATCACATTGAAAGCCAAGGACCAGATGATCAGGATGCACAAGGATCAGAAGCCTTTTTTTCTTGCAGTTGGCTATCATAAACCGCATTTGCCCTTTGTTGCCCCCAAAAAATATTGGGACCTGTATAACCGTGCAGACATGCCATTGGCCAGCTTCACGGAGCATGCAAGCAATGCCCCGGAGATTGCTTACCACAAATCCGGAGAGCTGAGGAATTATACAGATATACCTGCCTTTGCCATGTTCAATGAACCCGGCAATCATATCAGGTTGAAAACCGAAAAACAACTGGAATTGATCCACGGTTATTATGCAGCTGTTTCCTATCTGGACGCACAGGTAGGCATTCTGTTGAATACCCTGGATTCACTCGGCACACTGAACAATACGATCATTGTTTTGTGGGGTGATCATGGCTGGCATCTCGGTGACCATGATCTATGGGAAAAGCATACCAATCTGGAGCAGGCTACTCGTGCCCCTTTGATCATTGCTGCACCCGGCATGAAACCCGGGCCTACAACGTCCTTATCGGAGCATCTCGACATCTTCCCTACGATTTGTGATCTGGCTGCAGTACCTGTACCGAAACATCTCCAAGGAAAAAGCCTGAAGCCTGTGATGCAGAACAAAAAAGCTGCAGTCAACAAATTTGCCATGAGCCAGTATCCCAGAAAGCTCAGCAAGGCTGAAATGACGAGGAAGAATTATACCAGCAATGCGATCATGGGATATAGCATGCGCACAGACAAATACCGGTTTACCATCTGGATGAATGACTTTACATCAAACGCTGCTTTCAGTGAAAGTAAAGTGTACGCCACAGAATTATATGACTATGTTGCGGATCCACAGGAAAAGCACAATGTGATCGATGAAAAGGCCTACACAAAAGTTGCTATGGAGATGCGCAAGGAAATGATCGATTTTTTCAAATCACAGGAAATCAAGAAATAAATATGAAATACTATTTTCTGCTGTTTTTGCTTTTCGCGAATGGCTCTTTTTCCCAGAACCAGAAGCCAAATATCATTTTTATTTTGGCAGATGACCTGGGTATCGATGGGGTTGGTGCTTACGGAGCAGATTTTTATAAAACACCTATCATTGATAAGCTGGCTCAGCAAGGGATACGTTATACCAATGCGTATACCGTTCCATTATGCGGGCCCTCGCGGGCTTTGATCATGACAGGTAGATATGGATTCAGGACAGGTGCGGTCAACCAGGATATGACAGGACAAATGAAACCTTCGGTTGAGACCATGATGCCCGCGATTTTGAAAAAAGCAGGGTATACAACCTCCATGATCGGCAAGTGGGGACAACTACCTTCAGACCCGGCAGCTTTTGGATTTGATGACTACTTACGATACTTTGGAAGTGGAGTATATGTGAATGAAGGAGAAAAGAAAGAGAAATATGTGGTCAATGGGAAAGAAGCCCAATTGCAGAAAGGTGAGTATATGCCAGACCTGATGCACGACCACATGGTCAACTTTTTGGCCAAGCATAAAAACGATCCTTTTTATCTGTACTATTCCATGACGCAAGTACATGGAGAGATCATTGCTACGCCAGATACCAAGCCCGGCACGACTGATTTCAAGGAGCTGTACTCAGACAATATTTCCTACATGGATAAACTTGTCGGTAAGTTGATACATACCCTGGACAGCTTGAAGTTAAGGCAGAACACCCTGATCGTATTTTTTGGTGATAACGGCACTGCAGGTCAGGCTGCGCAGATTGGCAGAGTAAAAGGACAGAAACTGATCGGTAAAAAAGGAAGCATGCAAGAATGCGGCAGCCTTGTTCCCATGATCGTCAACTGGCCTGGGGTGATCAAAAAGCCAGGTGTTTCCAGCCATTTGATCGATGCCGCAGATTTTGTGCCCACTTTTGCTGAGCTCGCTGGCGCTCCTCTTCCAACGAATAATGTATTGGATGGGGTGAGTTTTGCATACCAGCTGAAAGGAGGAAAAGGAACCGCCAGGGAGTGGATCTTCACCGAACTTGGCAAGGATTGGTATGTGCGGTCAGCCAACTGGAAATTGATGCGATCAGGTGACCTATACGATATGACAAAGGCTCCTTTTGAGGAGAAATTGGTTGTACTTGATGAAAAAACGAGCCTGGAAAAACAGAAACTGCAAGCTGTTCTTGATAAACTCAATCCCGCGGGAGGAATATTGGACAATGGGGATGGCAGTGGTCGTCATGCAAGCAAAGCAAAAAACAACAAGAAAAACGAGTGATATTCCCGGCGCCCGTCTATCTTTTTTAAGTGTGCCAGGTGGCTTGCCGAATGGCTATTTCCATCCGGTGGTTAAAAACATACATTACTATCGCCGGAATGATCAATCAAGAACGGAAGCCATAAGATCCATATGCTTCCAGGGACTTTAATTGGCTAACACGTAACAAGAAGGATAGGAGGTGGACAGGATCTTAATTGCCATTCCTATCTTCGCAAAAGCCTCAACCAGTTTTGAAAGACGCCATCGGCCATTGTT
>CAJBZC010000383.1 GCA_903959965.1 uncultured bacterium | reverse complement strand
ATATTTTTTTCAAGGCCGATTATTTTAATCACCTAATTTAACACGTGGAAACCCATACGGTTTGTTAAAAATCACTCAGGAAATACGACTCCATTCATTTCTTCCCCTCACTAGCTGGAGGAAAGCCCGAAGTCCGGCGTGTTCAGTTGAGGTTAGTTCCGGATCCTGATCCAGGATCATGGTGGTGTGTTCACGGGCCTGTTCCAATAACGCACGGTCCGACATGATGTTCGCGAGCTTGAAATTGAGCGCTCCGCTTTGGCGGGTGCCTTCGATATCCCCCGGCCCTCGAAGTTCGAGATCTTTCTCCGCAATTTTGAAGCCATCATTGGTGGAACAGAAAACATGTAAGCGTTCCTTCGCCTCCTTTGATACTTTATTACCGGTCAGCAGGATGCAATAACTCTGTTCACTGCCCCGACCTACCCGGCCACGCAACTGGTGCAATTGACTCAGACCGAACTTCTCCGCGCTTTCGATCACCATGACGGAGGCGTTGGGAACGTTCACCCCAACTTCAATGACCGTGGTGGACACCATGATCTGCGTCTCATTGCGGACAAAACGCTGCATGTTGGCCTCTTTCTGGTCGGCCTTCATCCGACCGTGCACCATACTGATCCAATACCTCGGCTCCGGGAACCAGGCCTTCACGTTTTCATATCCCCGCATCAGGTTCTCGTAGTCCATCTTGTCGCTTTCCTCGATCAGCGGGAAGATGATATAAGCCTGACGTCCCTTGGTGATCTCATCCCGGATGAAATCCATCACCTGCGGACGACGATCCTCCAATCTGTGCACCGTCTTGATGGGCTGCCGACCCGGCGGTAGTTCATCCATCACGCTGATGTCGAGATCCCCGTAAGCCGTCATCGCCAGGGTGCGAGGGATGGGTGTGGCCGTCATCACCAGCACATGCGGTGGCGTGGCTGCCTTCTCCCAAAGCTTCGCCCGCTGTGCGACCCCGAAGCGATGCTGTTCGTCCACGATCGCCATGCCAAGTTTGGCGAACTGTACTTTCTGTTCGATCAGCGCATGTGTGCCGATGAGAATATGCACGCTGCCGTCCAGTGTGGCGGCGAGGATGCGCTTGCGTTCCGCGGATTTGGTAGACCCTGTAAGCAACTCCACCCGCACCGGCATGTCCTTCAGGAGCTTCGATAATCCTTCATAATGCTGTTGCGACAGGATCTCCGTTGGTGCCATCAGACAACTCTGATAGCCGTTGTCCGCCGCCATCAACATGGTCAGAAGTGCGACGATCGTCTTACCACTGCCCACATCTCCCTGCAATAACCGGTTCATCTGCCGCCCGGCAGCCGTATCTCTCCGGATCTCCTTCATCACACGCTTCTGCGCACCGGTGAGTTGAAAGGGCAGATGCTGCTCGTAAAACTCATTGAACCAGGGACCTACTTTTAAAAAAGGAACGCCCCTAGAATATCGGTGCCGATTGGCACGCAACATGCCCATCCGGAGTTGAGCGATGAAGAACTCTTCGAATTTCAACCGCT
>CAJBZC010000382.1 GCA_903959965.1 uncultured bacterium | reverse complement strand
TGCTCGAATTCGGGACGGTATAATCCCAGGTTACTTGCCATACGCAAATGTGGGTTGTTGAAAAAAAATGAATGATTTTAGGTGTTCTTCGAGGGAACGTCTAATATATTGGCAAGCGATCAACTGAAATTACGAAAAAAAGGCGAAAAATCCTGAAAAAATCCTATTTATCGATGTTGTTTTGGGGCAATCGTTTTGTTCGGGGCGCATCATATGAGATATCCATAAAGTTTGTCGTCCTTATTGATTTCTGTCACGTTGATGCCGTGGTTTTTCATGCGGTTCATCAGGCCTTCATAGTCGGTCCTGCTTTGCAGTTCGATGCCTACGAGGGCGGGTCCGGCTTCCTTGTTGGTCTTCTGCATATACTCGAATCGGGTGATGTCGTCTGTCGCCCCCAATACCTTATTCACGAATTCCTTTAGTGCACCCGGGCGTTGGGCGAAGCTGATCAGGAAGTAATGCTTCAGGCCTTCATATTGCAGGGAGCGTTCCCTGATTTCGGGCATGCGGTCGATGTCGTTATTACTGCCGCTTACGATGCAGACTATTTTTTTTCCGCGGATGGCATCTGCATAGTCATCGAGCGCGGCGATGGACAGGGCGCCGGCGGGTTCGACGACGATGGCATCTTCGTTATAGAGTTTGAGGATGGTCGTGCAGATACGGCCTTCGGGTACGAGGTGCATTTCGTCGAGCACTTCGCGGCAGATGGAGAAGGTGAGGTCACCTACGCGTTTAACGGCGGCACCGTCAACAAATCTGTCGATCTCCGGAAGCATGACGGGGTGTCCGGCTTTTAGGGCCTCTTTCATGGAGGGGGCACCTTCCGGTTCAAGGCCCACTATTCTGGTGCCCGGTGAGTTCTGGCGGAAACAGGTACCTACACCGGCTGCCAGTCCCCCGCCGCCGACGGGCAGGAACAGCCAGTCGATCCCCTGCGTTTCCTCCAGGATCTCGCAGCCGACGGTCCCCTGGCCTTCGATGATCCTGAGGTCTTCGAATGGAGGGATGAAGACCATCTGATGGATATGGGTATAATCTTGTGCGGCTTTTGCACAATCATCGAAGGTGTCGCCGGCGAGTCGGATCTCGATCCAATCCTCTCCGAACATGCGGGTCTGCGCGATCTTTTGTTTGGGGGTGATGACGGGCATGAACACGACGCCTTTTACCTGCAGTTGTTTGCAGCTGTAGGCGAATCCCTGGGCATGGTTGCCTGCGCTGGCGCATACAACACCCTTTTCGAGGTCCTCTTTGGGGAGGGTGCTCATCATATTATAGGCGCCCCGAAGCTTGTAGGAGCGAACGACCTGCAGATCTTCCCGTTTGAGCCAGACCTGGCAGTCGTATTTTCTGGAGAGCCGGTGGTTATATTGCAGGGGGGTGCGCGTAACGACCTTACGCAGACGTTCGGCGGCTTTTTTGAAATCGAGTGATATCTCTGTCCCCTGTATCATGGTGTTTATTTCGCATCATCCCGGAGCCTTCCGGTTCGCCCCAAGGCGAACCGGAAGTTGCTTCGGGTATGATGTGCTATTTATGCCTGGTTTTCCGGGCGGAGGCTGCGGACGGTTTTGCCGGCCTGCCACATTTCGCTTTCGCGGAGTTCTTTCAGTTCCTCCTCGAGTTTGGCGCGATAGTCGGGCTGGCTGTTACTGTCGATGCTGCGCTGGCTTTCCTTTCCTTCAGCGACGCTCGTGTAGAGTTCGTTGAAGACGGGCAGGGTGGCGTCGCGGAACTTCTTCCACCAGTCGAGGGCGCCGCGTTGTGCGGTGGTGGAGCAGTTGGCGTACATCCAGTCCATGCCATTTTCTGCGACGAGCGGCATAAGCGACTGCGTTAGTTCCTCCACGGTTTCGTTGAAGGCTTCTGAAGGGGTGTGTCCGCGTTCGCGGAGGACCTGGTACTGGGCGGCGAAGATGCCCTGGATGGCGCCCATCAGGGTACCGCGCTCACCGGTGAGGTCGCTGTATACTTCTTTTTTAAAATTGGTCTCGAAGAGGTAGCCGCTACCAATGGCGATACCGAGGGCGATGACGCGTTCGGAGGCGCGGCCGGTGGCGTCCTGGTGGATGGCGAAGCTGCTGTTGAGTCCGCGTCCCTGCAGGAACATGCGGCGCAGGGAGGTGCCGGATCCCTTGGGGGCTACGAGGAACACGTCTACATCAGCGGGAGGTATGATGCCCGTCTGGTCGTTGTACGTGATACCGAAGCCATGGGAGAAGTAGAGCGCCTTACCTGGTGTGAGGTATTTTTTAACGGTTGGCCACATCTGGATCTGAGCGGCGTCGCTGAGCAGGTAGCAGATGATGGTGCCGCGCTGCAGGGCTTCTTCGATCTCGAAGAGTGTTTCACCCGGTACGAAACCGTCGCTCACCGCCTTATCCCAGCTCTTGGAGTTCTTCCGCTGGCCAATGATGACGTTGATG
>CAJBZC010000381.1 GCA_903959965.1 uncultured bacterium | reverse complement strand
CCCTGTTCGAGCAGACTGGCATAGGCTGTGCCGCCCGTCCGATAGGGCTTTCGGTATTTGATGTCAAGCACACTGCTCATCTTGTCGCCGTAAACTGAGGCAAATCCTCCATTATAGAAATCAACTTTTCCGGTCAGCTCCGGATTGATGAAACTCAGTCCCTCCTGCTGCCCGCTGCGGACAAGGTAAGGACGGAAGATCTCGAAATCATTGACATAGATCAGATTCTCATCGTAGTTGCCTCCGCGCACCGAATATTGCGATGTCAGTTCATTATTACTACCCACGAAGATCTTGATCAGCCCCTCGATCCCGCCGGTAACTGACGGCAGACTCCGGGCATCCGAAGGCGTGATCCGGATCAGTCCCGTCTCCCGCCGATCAGACGGCGCGTTCACCACTACTTCCTTCAATGAGGAAGCATCCCTTGTAAGACGAATGTCAAGCCTGCGTTCCATTCCGGCGGCGATGTACAGATTGCGTTGTTCGTTGCGGTATCCCGCCGCACTGAATACCAATGCGAAAGCACGAGCGGAGGGTACCCGTAACCGGTAGTTTCCGGAGTCGTCTGTCACGACGCCTGAACGCCGGTCAAGCATGGATACACTTACGCCCGACAACAATCGACCCGCACTGTCCGTGACATTACCAAGCACATACGAAGGCTTTGGCTGCGCAGACAACCAGCCAGACATGGCGGTCATCGCCAGCATCATCGATATCCAGAGCAGGATGCGCAATTCGAATTTTATTTAAATAAATTCCTTCGTGCCCTTGCGGTAAAGCCTTAACCGTTAAGTCGCAAAGGCGCAAAGAACCACCATCTATTACCAACTACCTACCCCTGACAATTTTTCAGGGCACTGATCATGCCGATCGGATCAGCTGCGTTGAAAACAGTACTGCCCGCCACCAGCACATGCGTACCGGCCTCCACGATCTCGCGAGCATTCTCCAGGGTTACACCTCCGTCGATCTCGATCAGTGAGGAAAGCTTGTTATCGTCGATGAACCTCCGCAGGTTTCGGATGCGGTTCAGGGTCTGCGGGATGAATGACTGTCCCCCGAAACCCGGATTCACACTCATGACACACACAATATCGATCTCATCGAGCAGGTCGAATAGCGATTCCACCGGAGTATGCGGGTTCAGCGCCACGCCCGCCCGCATGCCAAGCGACCGGATCTGCTGCAGGTTCCGATGTAGATGCCGGCAGGCTTCCAGATGCACCGTCAGGTTATCTGCGCCGGCGGCCTTGAAAGCCTCAGCATACCTTTCTGGCTCTTCGATCATGAGATGCACGTCAAAGATTTTCGAGGTCGACTTGCGCAGGGCGGAGATCACGGGCAGTCCGAAGCTGATGTTCGGCACAAAACGTCCGTCCATCACATCCAGATGGAACCAGTCGGCGACACTCTCGTTCAGCATGCGGCTTTCATCTCCCAAACGAAGGAAATCGGATGCCAGCAGGGAAGGGGCGATCAGGGGCATGTAAAAAGCGGATTTTCGCAAAGGTATCCTTGAAAACCTTGCGGACGACAAAACTTTATCGACATCCCGGCATCACACCTTTCTCCTAATTTTGCGCCATGGCAAAAGAAAAGATACTGGTCATCGGTGCATCCGGACAAATAGGGGTAGAACTGACGATGGCCCTGCGACGCATCTACGGAAACGCAAATGTCATCGCCTCCGACCTCCGCGAACCTAATCCATTGCTGATCGGAACCGGTCCATACGTGAGCCTCGACGTGATGAACAAGGAAATGTTGCACGTACAGGTCATCCGGCAGAACATCACGCAGATCTACCTCCTGGCAGCCATCCTGTCGGCCACCGGAGAGAAAAACCCCAACCTGGCCTGGAACCTGAACATGCAGGGACTGCTGAACGTGCTGGACATCGCTCGGGAAGAAAAATTGAACAAAGTATACTGGCCTTCTTCGATCGCGGTATTCGGACCGACATCCCCCAAGGATGCCTGTCCGCAACAAACCGTCATCGAACCCGTCACCGTTTACGGCATCAGCAAATACGCCGGAGAATTCTGGTGCAATTATTACCACCAGCGCTACGGACTGGACGTACGCAGCCTCCGCTATCCGGGCCTCATCTCTTACAAATCGGAGCCCGGCGGCGGTACGACAGACTATGCTGTAGAGATCTTCCACGATGCCCTGGAGACGGGCGCCTACACTTCATTTCTGAAGTCCGACACCTATTTGCCGATGATGTATATGCCGGATGCCATCCGGGCGACCATCGAACTGATGGAGGCACCTGCCGATCAGATCCGCGTTCGAACTTCATATAATATCTCCGCCATGAGTTTTTCTCCGGCAGAGATCGCGGTGGAAGTGGGCAGCCATGTGGAAGGGTTCCGCATGAGTTATACCCCCGATTACCGGCAGTCGATTGCCGACAGCTGGCCAAGGAGCATCGATGATTCCGTCGCCCGGGCCGACTGGGGTTGGAAACACGACTACGATCTGCCGGCCATGACGGCGGACATGATCTCCAATCTCAGGAATTCGTAAGGACCGAAGGGCTTAATCCGCTTCCGTCCAGTTGTTCAGATCGATCGAGGCATAGTCGCGGATCTCCTTGTAGAGGGTATCCCGCTCGATCGGCGCTCGTCCGGCCTGGCGGATCAGGGTCACTAGTTCGCGCGTGGTCATGGAAGGGGTCTGCTCCTCGCTGCCGGCCATGGAGTAGATCTTCGTGGAATCATCGATCGTGCCGTCGATGTCATTTACGCCGAATGACAGGGTCAGTTGCGCCTGCTGACGACCCAACATCGGCCAGTAGGCCTTGATGTGCGGGAAATTATCCATGTAGATGCGCGCCATGGCATAAGCCTTCAGATCTTCAATGACGCTGGTTTCCGGTACATGGCTCATCTCGTTGTCGTGGTTCCGGAACTTCAGAGGGATGAAGGTGTTGAAACCACCTGTGCGATCCTGGAGTTGACGCAATTGCTCCATGTGATCGATGCGATGGCTGTAATCCTCGATATGTCCGTAAAGCATAGTGGCGTTGCTGTGCATGCCCAGGGCGTGCGCTGTGGCGTGGATGTCCAGCCATCCTGCGCCATCTACCTTGTCGGCACTGATCTGTTCCCGGATCTCCTGGGCGAATATCTCGGCTCCGCCGCCTGGCAGCGAATCCAACCCCGCTTCATGCAGGTATTTCATGCCTTCCGCCCTGGTCATTTTCGCCTTACGGAACATATAGTCCAGCTCGACCGCCGTGAATCCCTTGAGATGAAGGTCAGGCCTTTCCGCCCGGATCCTCCGCAAAAGTTCTGCGAAGAAATGGATGTCCATCTTCGGATGCACACCACCAACGATATGTACCTCGGTGACGGGTTTGCCGTCATATTCCTTCACTTTGTCCACCATTTGGTCGATGCTTAGTTCCCATCCTTCCTCCCGATGCGCGTAGAGCCGGGAGTAGGAGCAGAACTTGCAGGAAAAGACACAGACATTCGTGGGCTCAATATGAAAGTTTCGGTTGAAATAGGTCCTGTCACCATGACGTTCCTCGCGGATATGATTGGCCAGCATGCCCAGGAAGGCGACCGGAGCCTCGCGATACATGAGCAGCCCTTCCTCCGGAGATATCCGTTCGCGCGTCAATACCTTGCCGGCGATCGTTTTCAGCGCTTCCGATACCCTCGAACCCCGGATGACGACATCTAGACCACTGCTCATAATATACGAATTTTTTTCAAAATTAACAAGAACTCCCGAGCCTTCGCATGCTGCGGGTCAGTTTCGTTTGGACGCTCTGTCAGCCCCTCCCGCAGTGGGTCAATTCCGCAGGATCCGCTCGGTGATGACACGGTCGGTTGTATGTATCCTCACGGTGTACAAACCCGCCGTCAGCCTGCGCAGATCCAGTTCCATGCTGGCAGGCGCATTCCCCGCCGGGTAGGAAACCGAATATACCCGCTGCCCCACACCACTCAATACTTCGATGTGTCGAACCTTCGACGCATCAGGATATAACTGTACCGTGACCCTGCCACGCGTCGGATTGGGCGCGATCAGGTATCCGTCGCGCTTCAGGCGGGCAGGCAGCGTTTTCGTGTATACGTGCACGTTATCCAGGTGGATGTCATTGTCGCCGCGACTGATGTTCCGGATATCGATCAGGAACTGCCCGCTCCGCGGGAGATACGTCGTCAGGTCGATGCGCTCGTGCCTCCATTCCGATGCCGTGGAAGGCAGGAAGGCACGCGGACCGGCAGAATCCATCGTCGGGACGGCCGTCCGCAGTGATATCCCCCAGTATCGCTTTACGGCACTGAAGGTTTTGCCGCAATCACTGGAAATACGCAGTTCCAGCGTGTCCGAAGCCCTGGGAAGACCCGCAGCTACTCCCGGCGCCGCCGCCATGTCGAATTCCAGCAGCACCGAATCCACATCATCGTAAGTCAATAAAGGAGTGATCAGACGATCCGGAGCTAACGGTGACGTATAACCGAAGTTTTGCATCCTGACGGAAGAACTGCCGCTGCGGGCTGCGGAAACATTGCGTCCCCAGCCTTTGCTCCGATCCGGATTGATGTCGTTCCAATCGGCCGGCGGGAAACTCATTCCTTCAAACCCTTCAGTGATCGGCAGTTTTAAGGGCGACTTCACCCCGACGGGCATCGATAAGGCATCATTATCAGGGTTGCCGTCGACACTGCCATTAGGGGCAGAGACCCGACATTCGATGATGCGATAACCTCCCGACAGGGCTCCCCCCTTCAGGCGGACACGGGTGGTTGCCCCCAACGCCAGACTGCCCGTCCAATCCGTATGTACCGGCGAACCGCCGTCTGATTGCCAGCTGATCCGCAGACTGCGCAGGACCGATGTCCCTTTGTTGATGATCGTTACCTCCGGCTCGATGTTCGGGTCGCAAAGGATCTGTGATGGCGTGTCAATGGATACGATCCCGGCATCCAGGGAATACAAGGGAACGCCGGATAGATTGATATCGTCGAGATAGATATTATTCCCATTCCGATTGATGTTCCGGAACAATACAACGACGTTCTCCTTTCCCGACAATCCGGGCAATGCAACCCGCTCCTCCCTCCATTGCGTAGCCGTGGGTGTGAACTCCGTAGTTCGGTAGGCCGGTAAGGTGGACAATGCCAGACCGCTCTTCCTCCAGTATCGCTGGAAGTTGCGTCCGCAATCGACAGAAGCCCAGACCTCCAGTGTGTCGGAAACGTTGGCGCTGTAAGCCGCCGCCGCCAGCCGGAAAGTCAGTCTTACCGAATCCGTCCTGCTCATGTCCACCGGCGGCATCAACAGGTCTGATCGAACTCCCGGCTCGTTCTTTTGATAATTATCGAATTTCACCGATGTGGCGGTGGAATAACCGGCATTGGTGACGCGCGTCCACAACATATTCGGACTCCCGTTCGACACCCTGTTCCACCCCGCCGGCGGAAATCCCGCATATTCAAATCCCTCCGTCAGCGGGGGCTGTCGCAGGGCCGGAAGGGCGTATGATAACATGGCGGTATCATTGCCGGCATAGCCGTCGATCCCTCCATTGGGCGCCTCTACCCAGGCCCTGATCAGCACATTGCCCGCCGTTATGGAGATGGCTGGAAAACCCACAAGAGCCTCTCCCCGGGGCGGGAGATTACCCGTCCAGTCGATCTTTAGAACCGCTCCGCCACCGATCTGCAGGCTGATCTTCACTTTTGTCAACGGCATCGATCCATGGTTCCGGATGCGCACCTTCGGAGCCACCGGCCCCTGGCAGACCGGCGTGCAGGACGCCGGGGATTCAATGGCCGCCAACGCCGCATCCACCGGTGCATCCGGCGCCAGCCTGAAACCAATGATTCGCGTCTTAAATCTATTATCGTTCCCGCCATACATCGCCGTCATCCAAAAGAGTGAATCATCCGCAGGATCCGATACAATCTCGTTATAATCGCCCCAGCGGTTCGAAAAAGTCCCGTAAAACTGGCCGATGGTCGCATCCGTCTCCCGGAAAGTCATCAGGCCGGAAGGATCATCGGCATGACGGCCGGTGAATCCGATCGACGCATACCGCGCCTCACTGCTGCTGCTGTAACCCAGCGCGATCTGGCCAGACGCACTCTGGGTGACAGCGCCCATAAAGCGATATAAGGGAGGATCCGCAGCGCACGCTACAGATGACTGCGGCGCAAAAGTGCCCTGTTGAACGATCGACCAGTTGCCACTGACTTCACGGAGCTCGTACCAACGGATGCCCGCCAGCGTACTGCCATCCACATCCACCGTGTGGTTGGCTACGATCGACCGATAGGAACCCATCGGCCGCAGCCAGGGCCGGTTCATGATCCGACCGTCCAGCACATCGTACCCTACTCCCTTGGGCGAGGGGGCACAATTTCGGCTCGCACAGACATCCCCCTTGAACGGGGCGACCGCAAAGGCGCGTTCGAAACGGATGACAGACCGGGTGGGTTGTAGGAAGTCGGGGCGAAAGGAGATCAATCCCAGGCTGTCAACATCCGCGGGATCCGACGTCCAGTCATCCTCGTTCAGATACAGAAAAAGTCCGGGCGTTCCCGCCGGAGGGGGGATTTCCCCTGCCAATGATACCGGCGCGGTAGAATAATACTTGTAATCCGGATGCGTCAGCCGATACCTAAGCACCGTGCCGGATGGCTGGCCCGCCAGCATCGCCGCCTTATCGAAGGCCCAGATCGAATTGCCCCGGTAGGCGTTGCTGACGAAATCGACCGTTACCCCGTACCAGGCATCGGCGGCATTGCCGAATTTCGGATAATCAGGGAAGAAAGTGGTGTCACTGAACTCGTAGAGAAACCAGGACCCCAGCGGATCCGGTGTCTGGGAAACAGCAAAGATGATCGAATTGATCTTCGTGCCCGTCCGAGAGGAATCCCCGAACTCCGTCATCACCCATCGCTTCGCCGGGGCATCATACCAGGCGATGCAGTCGCCACCCCCGTTATACGTCGCCCCCGGCAGCTGATCCATGAAAGCCTGCACCTTCAACGTCCCCCCACGCTTGTCGAAGATCTGAAAGAAGGCGCTGCCACTGCTGCCATTCACCATCTGGATGATATGATCCGGACCCACCGCCAGCGTCGGATCCGCCGGCGTGACATTCGTGGCGGCAAGCCCCTCGATGTCCTGATCCACCAGACCACGACCCGATTCGATCGACCGATCCGTGGATGCCGATCGAGGGTTATTTACTTCCATAGATTCATGCAAGCGGTAATCACGCTGCCATAATGGATCCGGTCCCTGATGCCTCGAACCATATCGGGTGAATTCCGGACGCTGCAGATCCCGAGCATGGATCAGTCCGATGCGGTCGCGCGTGGGAATATCAATGCGGAGAGCCGATGTGTCCGGCGTCCAGTTGCGCAGCGGACCCGTGACCGCCTTGAGCCGGATGTTCAGTACTTCCGGACCCGGGGGTTGCGCAATTGATTCCATGACGCTTAGCGCCAGTAAAATAAATATAAGTCCGCGCAGATTCATTGGTGTTTCGGTTATGCGTGACCGCTAGTGAAGGTCGCTTAGCCAAGGGCGCCGGCAATACAGGCGCACATCAGACAGGCAATCGTGCCACCAACCAGTGCCTTCAGACCCAGTTCCGTCAGATTGCGTCGCTGGTTCGGTGCCAGCTGGCTGATCCCGCCGATCTGAATGCCAATGGAGGCGAAGTTCGCGAACCCGCAAAGGGCGTAGGTGGTCACCAGGATCGACTTGGGATCCGTGATCAATCCCTCCGTCTTCATCTTACTAAAAGTGATATAGGCCTGAAACTCATTGATGACGGTCTTTTCACCCAGCAACTGACCGACCTGCACCATCTCCTTCGCATCCACGCCTATCATCCAGGCAATGGGGGAGAAGATATAACCCAGGATCATCTGGAACGACAACCCGTCATAACGTCCCTGACTGAATTCACGAATGACAGCGTTCAGTCCCAGGTGATGGCCGACCGAACCCAACACCCAATTATCAT
>CAJBZC010000380.1 GCA_903959965.1 uncultured bacterium | reverse complement strand
TTCAACTCCGGCAACCGCTTGTTCACGAATTCCTCTCCCCTGGCCCTCAGTCCGGCCCATTTCGAATCATACTCACGCTGCAGGTCAAGTGATGGCTGGTTGACCCTCGGCAGATCGCCCTCGGTCTGGTTCAGCATGAACATGTATTCCGCTGTGAACCGGTTGGGGAAATTCTCCACATCATCATAGGCCTTCGACTTGCGCTGAACCATCTCCTCGTCCCAGGTTTTCATGTCGGTCAACAAGGTTTCTGCCTGACGACGCACTTCATCGAACTTCGATTCCGCCTTCAACCGGACGATCAGATCCGCGAGTTGACGCTGGCGTTCGTATAATCCGTTCACCAGCTGATGCATCGCCGTGACCTTCGATTCCATATCACGCATGACCGCATCATACTGGGCGTAATCCGCGGCAGTCACCGAGTAAAGAGGGTTCGGCAAGATCTTCCCAGCTGCCGTGGCGAGTGCACCACCCTCTACTTTCAGACTGATCGTGTAGGTGCCGGGAACAGCCTTATGCCCCGAAAAACTGTTTTCCATATAGACATTTGGGATCCCCGGAATGGTGGTATGCCGCATGTTCCATACGAAGCGGTTCAGACCCGGTCGCTTCGAGAGTTTCGGATCGCGCGGAGGTGCTCCGTCGTAATCGAGATAGGTGCTGTCCACCCGGGAACTCAGGGTCCGGATCAAGGTGCCCTGGGGATCGCGGATCTCCATCGTCAGGAGCTGATCGGCTTTGAGTTGCGGAAGGCTGTAATAGATCACGACTCCATTGGCAGGGTTGACGCCTTCATAATCATTCGCGCCCGTTACCGAAGGATCTGAGCTGTTCAGTTCACTACCGCCATTGGCGATGTAAGCATCCTTCGGCCGGAACAGCGTGAAGGAATCCGCCGAAGCCTTGTACTGACGCAGCAGCGCGAGGTCGTCCAGGATCCAGAAGGAACGTCCGGACGTGGATGCGATGAGATCACCCTTGTGCACTTTCAGATCGGTGATCGGCGTAACGGGCAGGTTCCGTTGGAAAGGATGCCACTCGGCCCCGTCGTTCCAGGAGATGAACAGTCCGATCTCGGTACCGGCGAAGAGCAGTCCCTTGCGTTCCTCGTCTTCCCGGAGAACCCGGGTGAAGGCATTCGCTGGCAGGCCGTTGTTCAGGCGCGACCAGGTCTTTCCGTAATCCCGGGTTACAAACAATCCCGGCGTATGATCATTGAATTTGTAGCGTGTCGTGGCGATAAAGGCTGTGGCCTTGTCATGCGGCGATACCTCGATCGCGTTGATCAGGCATTCGGCCAGTCCCCCGGGGGTGACATTTAACCACGTCTTACCGCCATCCCGGGTGAGGTGCACTAACCCGTCATCACTGCCCGTCCAGATCACACCCGGCTCATGGATGGATTCGGCCACATAGCTCAATGTGCCGTAGTTCTCAGCGCCGACAGCCTCGTTGGTGTAAGGCACACCGGGGCGTCCCTGCTTAGACTTATCATTCCGGGTCAGATCCGGAGATGCTTCCTCCCAGGTACGTCCCATGTCGCGTGTGCGCAGCATCAGCTGGCCGCCATGATAATAGGTGTTGGCCTCGTGTTTCGACCGGATGATCGGGGCATTCCAGTTGAAGCGGTATTTATTGTCTTTGGCATCCTTCCCCAGGTATTGGATGGGGGCCGCCATGATATTGGTACCGGCATTGGCTGTATGATCCATCACTTCGATGGTTCCCTGATAACTTCCGCCCATGACATGGCGGGGATTTTCGGGATCAAAGGCCAGGAAGGCGCTTTCGCCACCTGCGGATGCTTTCCAGCTGGCCGGGGTGATGTTCCGGCTGCCGAGCTCTCGGTGCGCGATGATCAATGATGTATTGTCTTGCTGTCCGCCATAGATGCGATATGGAAAAACGTTATCTACATTGATGCGGTAGAACTGGGCGGTCGGCATATTCGACTGGCTGCTCCATGTCTTTCCGCCGTTCATGGTAACCACGGCCCCGCCGTCATCCGCCAGGATCATATTGCGCGGGTTACCCGGGTTGATCCACAGATCGTGATGGTCGCCGTGCTGCGTATCCATCGACTGCCAGGTCTTGCCGCCATCGGTGGATTTCAGCATCGGGGCGCTGAGGACATATATGACCTGGTCGTTCTGCGGATCTGTGAACAGTTCGATATAGTACCAGGCACGCTGTATCAGCCGGTGATCGTTGGTTATCCGATCCCAGCTGGCACCTGCATCATCGGAGACAAACAATCCGCCGGCCTCTTTGTCCGAATCGCTTTCGATCAAAGCATAAACCTTGTCGGGGTTCGAACGGCACACCGAGATGGCCATCTTACCCATCTCAGAGGGCAGACCATCTTCCATGCGTGTCCAGGTTTCGCCGGCATCGACGGATTTGTAAAGTCCGCTGCCTTGTCCGCCGCTGATGACCTTCCAGGGTTGCCTGCCGTGTTCCCACATAGCGGCATACATGATCCTTGGATTGGTCATGTCCATGGACAGTTCAGAGCAACCGGTTTTGTCATTCACGTACAACACCTGTTTCCAGGTGGCGCCGCCATCGACTGACTTATAGATTCCGCGCTGTGTGGAGGGGCCGTAAAGTGCGCCCTGAGCGGCAACATATACAACATTCGGGTCTTTGGGATGAATAACTATCCGCGCAATATGCTGGGTCAGTTCCAGTCCGATGCGCTTCCAGGTACGCCCTGCATCGGTGGACTTGTACACACCGTCACCATGATGGGTTTTGACGCCCCGGGGTGCATGCTCACCCATGCCGACGTACACTACGTTGGGATCGCTTTCGGCCACCGCCACGGCTCCGACGGAGCCGGTTTTGAAATAGCCGTCGGAGATGTTCCGCCAGGTGATGCCCATGTCGTCTGTCTTCCACAGTCCACCACCCGTGGTTCCCATGTAGTAAGTGGTGATATCTCCCGGTACGCCGCTGGCGGCAACGGATCGACCTCCTCTGAAGGGACCGATGGAACGCCATTTGACGGCAGAAAACCAGGCATCATAATCGACAGATGGTGTCGCAGGCTGTTTTTTAGGCTGTGCGAAGACGGGTTGCCAACATAGAAGAAGCAGTACGATGATAATCCGGTTCATGGTAGATCGGGTTAATATACCGCAAAGAAAAGGAATAATGCAGGAAGATGATGCCGGAGAACCCAGGGTGTCAGGAGGATTGTCCTTGTAAATGAAGCTCCCCACGATCCGTACCTGTGGAAATCTTCCGGACAATCCTTCCTGTCATAGCCCCTTTTGATGACGCAACACCCGTGAAGGTGATCGTATCGGTAGCCTGACGCCGGATGATAGTATGCATCTCACCGGCTGTCGGCCACCCGTGTTAACCCATGGGCTTATTTATTGGTCACATCGTGAGACAGCGAAAATTACAAGTCTCTATACCTAATTGTGACGATACAAATCTAACGCGCCACCGAACCAAACCGGTTACATATAATAAAATCCTGTGTTACAATCTTTGAAAATCTGTGCAGTTTTATCGAAATCAGGATACAAAAGCGGGAAAAGAGTTACAAAAAACGGAAAAACCCGACAGAAAAGCCCAATTCTTGTCCCATTGACAAGAAGGCTACACCGTCGGGTTTCAATACTGTTTTATCCTCGGATTACATGCCGGGGAATAGTCCGCGGCCAACTTCCTTCATATAGGGCCAGGGGGTACGGAGCAGGATGAGGACCAGCGCAATCAGGAAATAGCGAAATGCTTTGGCGTATTTCACTTCATCAGACACAGCCTTTTTGGCCATCCCATGTCCCAGGGTGATCATGACGATGGCGATCAGCATGGTGAGTGGGTGCTCCAGCTGATAAAATCTGTAAAATGCACTCTTCATCATGGAAACGCCTTCCGGCCGCTGATGGGTGAAGAGTCCGTATCTCCCGGCCAGCCACTGGAACAGTCCCAGTAGCCGGGTGATATGTGCGGAGATCATCGTGAACAACCAAACCTTCTTATCGCCGGGCACAAATGC
>CAJBZC010000379.1 GCA_903959965.1 uncultured bacterium | reverse complement strand
GGTACCATTGATCGTCCTGAATATTCAACCCGCAGCATCGATCGACTACGCGGCATTCAATGCATTGGGAGACCGGGGAAAAATGACGGGCGTTTGGCTGGAGAACTGTCAGGCATGTGCGGTTCCTGAGATCGCCAGTGTATTCAACAGGACGGGCATTCGGTTCCATTTGATCACAGGGTTTCTGAACGATCCGCTTGTCTGGAATGAGATCCGCGACTGGACAGCCGCCATCGGCGTATATCGCACCATGAAAACGGGCCGGATCGGACTGCTGGGGCATTATTATGGGGGCATGCTGGATGTATACACCGATCTGACTAAGTTATCCGGGGTATTCGGTACGCACATGGAGATGCTGGAGATGTGTGCATTGAAACAGATCCGGGATGATGTCACCCAATCGGAGATCGAACAAAAGATCGCATCCTTCCGGGAATCATTCGATGTATCATCCGATTGTGAGCCCGCTGAATTGGAGCGGGCGGCACGGACATCGGTGGCCATGGACAAGCTGGTCGAAGCACACGCGCTGGATGCGGTCGCCTACTATTATGAAGGCGCTCCGGGAAATGAATATGAAAACATCGTCACATCGTTGATTGCAGGCAATACGCTGTTGACCGGCAGAGGTATTCCGGTGGCGGGCGAGTATGAGGTAAAGAATGCGCATGCCATGAAGATCATGTCAGCCTTCGGCGCAGGCGGATCCTTTTCTGAATTTTATCTGACCGATTTTGATGATGATGTCGTCCTACTTGGGCATGATGGCCCGGCGCATTTTGCCATTGCCGGGGGGCGTGTACAACTGGTGCCATTACCGGTCTATCACGGAAAGCCCGGTAAGGGGTTATCGATCCAGATGAGTGTGCGGAAAGGCCCGGTGACCCTGCTCTCGGTGGTGGAGGGAAAGGATGATGTTTTTCTCCTGCTGGCGGAAGGAAATGCTGTCGAAGGTCCCGTCCTGGAGATCGGGAATACGAACAGCAGATATCGATTCCCGATCCCGGCGGGTGCGTTCATTCATCAATGGAGTCTGCAGGGCCCCGCCCATCATTGCGCAATCGGGATCGGTCATCTGGCAGGCAGGATAGAAAAGCTCGGACACCTTTTGAACATCCGGGTGGTCAGGGTCTGTTGACCGCATGGTTCCTGCCCAATGCACGCCTCACCTATGACTGCTTCGGTCAGAAGTATGTCATGATGGCATCGGCCACGAGCTGGTGTCCCTTTGCATTGGGGTGGTTCACCTGCGACATGTAATCGATGACATTCGATCCTTGTGCGACCAGCGACTGAAAGATCTTGTAGCTGTCGATCAATCCGATCTTATATTTATTTGCCAGGTCAACGATCTGGTTGCAGTGTTGCTGCAATGTCGTATTCGTATCAGAGATGTTGATCCGCTGATCCGGTGTGGCCGTCAGTAATATCACCTTGATATTTATATTCAGCGCGGCTTCGATCATGCGTGTCCAGGCCTCCCTGGCGGAGGGTAATCCGATGCGCTGGTCGTTCAGGGCATAATCGATGAAGAGGACATCGGGCCGATGGACCAGTACATCCCGCTCAAACCTGTCGACTCCCTTTTTGGAATCCTCCCCGCCGATCGCGGTAACGATGGCATTGGTCACCGCGTAAGGATATCTTTCCTTGACGGATCTCAACAGGAGATGTGGATAGGCATGAAGTGTGTCCACGACGGGGGTCTTGAAATATCCTGCAGGGACGGAATGTCCGTGGAACACCAGGTTGATGGCTCGGTTTTGTGGCCACTGCTTGTTCAATTCCAGTTTGAGTGCCGCCAGATAATCTTCGGGTGGAGGCGGAAACAAAGAGGGCATGGATGTATGATCCGGAAGAATGGGCGCAGACGGGACGGCTTGACCGAGAAATGGGTAGGACATCCCTGCGAGGGCAGCGGATCTGAGGAAATCTCTGCGTTTGATATCTTTCATAAATGATCCATTACAGGGTAATCATTAATTTGAGGTATAAGCATTCATTCCGCTCATGATTTCTTTCAATGGTCTGCCCGAAATCTGGTGATATATTTGATAGATATCAATTTCCAATTCTTCTGACCATGCAAGGGAATGATCGGTCAGATATGCGCCGGCAAATAATGCCGTGTCCTGCAGCGACTGAAATACACCCTTTTTCACTAAGTCGTGCAGATCGATCTCGCCTTCCACTCCATCGTCGAAGATGATATGCAGCACATATCCTGAGACATATCGAACAGATGTTGCTTTCATACCTTGAAATTACAAATTAAGCGAGCTTTGTCATGGTATCTTCTTCATCTTTTTCAGAACGATCCCCCCTGAGGCAAATGGAGTGTAATGAATTCTGAAACCTGAGCATCTTGATGTATTTTCATAAAAAATATCCGTCGATGCGGCAATATCTGCTAACGTTCCTGTTAGTAACTGTTTCTGCGATCACCATCGCCCAGCCCATACCTCCTGCGGGTGGCGGGGAATTCGTGTTCCGGTCGGCCCCCTGCATTTCGGAAGAACTGCGGGCCTCGATCGTGCAGATGCTGGAATCGAACATGTCCACTTTGGAGCGGGCGGGCAGGATCCGGGCCGTACCGTCGGGCGCAACGGCTGTCCTACTCGACTGGCCGCTCAAACAGGCGCCTGGCGTGACCGATCCTGGATACTATGGGATCAGCAATTACGTGGACCAGGACACGGCCTTCCCCGGCAAGGTGCTCGACTATAACTGCGGCACCCGAAGCTATGATCAAGCCAGTGGATACAATCATCAGGGGACGGACATCTTCACCTGGCCTTTTCCGAGATACAAGCAGGCGAATGACCTGGTGCAGGTGATCGCTGCCCAGGAAGGCATCGTGATCGGCAAGGTGGACGGGAATCCCGACAATAGCTGTGCGTTGTGTGCCACTTGTAATTGGAACGCCATTTATATCCGTCATCCTGATGGGTCAGTGGCCTGGTACGGGCATCTCAAACGCAACAGTCTGACGTATAAGAACCTGGGAGATAATGTAGCAAAGGGAGAGTACCTGGGGATCGTAGGCAGTTCCGGCAATTCCACCGGGCCACATCTGCATTTCGAGGTGTACAAAAACAGTACCTATACCCTGGCGAACCGCATCGATCCGTTTGCCGGTCCCTGCAACCGGCTCAACGGAACGACCAGCTGGTGGGCGGTTCAGAAACCCTACCGTGAGCCGATGGTCAACAAACTTATCACACATTTCGCCCCTCCGGTCTTCGGGACCTGTCCCGATCTTGAAACGCCGAATGATCGCAGGATTTTCCTGCAAGGTGACACGGTTTATTTTGCCGCCTATTATCGCGACCAGC
>CAJBZC010000378.1 GCA_903959965.1 uncultured bacterium | reverse complement strand
CGCGTGGAATTGAAAAACTTCAAAACCGCTTACCGAATGGATGCTTTCACGAATGTACATTCTGAAAAAGACTGAACCGCATGTCGGTTCATCCTCATGGGGCATTCGATGCTGAGCATGTGGTGGAAGGCTCAGGCAGATGCTGCCCGCTCAGCAAGCCCTGAAGGATTTCATCCATCACAATATCTTACATGCCTTCCAGGATCGGAAGTTCTATGATGCCATCTTCGAAGCAGCCGATCTGTTTGGTCAACAGGTGCATCTGGAGCTGAATGATGATCGGGGATTTTACAAAAGCGGACGCATTAGGGAGCACGTTCTCCGGGCAGTGGTCATCCGCAAAAAAGATCGGCGGCAGACTGGGCAGGAAATTGCAGCGAGGGATCCTTGATGAGGCCAGACATCCCAGGATCGGGCTACTCAGGGCCTAAGAACAGCGAGATTCCGGGCCATCTTTTGTTTTGACGAACAAGATGATTCCCTGCGTCGTCACCTTGAAGCGATGGATCCGGGTTGCCAAAGCGTTGGATCCCCCGAATTTTTTGGTGTGGAGTTTTACTTGCAGCAGGAATGCAGTGTGATCTACGAAAAACTATGCCCGGCCCCCGTCACACCGGCTTTTCTGATCAAGGAAAGTAAGACCAGTCCTCGCAGAAAAGGAGAACTGGCTTATACCAGGGATTCACATCATTTCCTCACCGGCATCGGATTCAGCCTCGTATTCGGCGCCCTGGCCTTCGTCAGGATGGCGCGGTGCTTCGCTCTTCCTGATCACCTTCGGTTATGCATCACCGCTAGTCTTCAGGTTGTTCCTCCTGGCGGGCATGTTCGAGGATGTCTTCCAGGAATCCTCTGTCATTCGACAACCTGGGTACCTTGTGTTGTCCACCCAGTTTGTTCTTTGACCTCAGCCAATCGTCGAACGAACCCGGCTGCATGACGCGCACCACGGGCATGCGCAAGGCGATGTCGCGATATCGCTTCGCATCGTAATCACTGTTTTGCGATTTCAGTTCGCGGTCGAGCGCTTGGATGAAGGCATCGAGATCCTGTGGTTCAGTGTCGAATTCGATCAGCCATTCGTGGCCTCCGTTGCCTTTGTCACTGAAATAAACGGGGCCTGCAGTGTAATCCTTCACTACGGCTCCGGTGTGATGACATGCTGCGGCGAGGGCATTGTCTGCATTGTCCACGATGAGTTCCTCCCCGAAGGCATTGATGTAATGTTTCAACCGACCGCTGACGCGGATCCTGAAGGGCTGTAGGGAGGTGAACTGCACAGTATCTCCGATCAGATAACGCCAAAGTCCGCCATTGGTGCTTATCACGGGAGCGTAATGCTTTCCCGTTTCCACTTTGTCAAGCCCGATCGTCTGGGGGTCAGGTTTACCGTATTCAGACACAGGCATGAATTCCCAGAACACCCCGTGATCCGGAAATAGCAGCATCCCGTCTTCATCGGGCCGGCCCTGAGCGGCGAAAAAGCCCTCGGAGGCGTTGTACATTTCGAGGTAGTGGATATCTGCTCCAATGATGCTCCGGAACTGTTCCCGGTAGGGAACGAATGAGACACCCCCGTGCATGTAAAGTTCCAGGTTCGGCCATACTTCACGGATGCATGACTTTCCTGTAATCTCGAGGATGCGCTTGAAGAGCACCAGCGTCCAGGTAGGTACGCCCGAGATCGACGTCACGTTTTCATGGATCGTGTTTTGCGCCAGCAGTTCGATCTTCGACTCCCATTCATCCATGAGGGCGATGCTGAGTTCGGGCGTCCGGATCCAGTTGCCATAGAAGGGGGTATTCTGGAGTAATACAGCGCTGAGATCTCCGAAATGAGTGTCTTCGTTGTGTTGATGTATGGTGTGGCTACCCCCTATGATCAGTCCCTTTCCAGTCAGCAGGTCAGAATCGGGATTGAAATGATAATACATGGTCAGCACGTCCTTGGCTGCCTTATAGTGCATATCCTCCAGGCTTTCCTGGCTGACGGGGATGAACTTGCTGCGGTCGGAGGTGGTGCCACTGCTCTTGGCGAACCAGTGGATGGGCGTGTTCCAGAGCAGGAGTTGTTCGCCATTCATCGTGCGTTCGATGTAGGGCTTAATATCTTCGTATTCCTGGATGGGTACAGCCGCCTTGAAGGCCTTGATGGTGAAAAGTCCGGAGAAGCCGTATTTGCGGCCGAATTCGGTGTATTGCGCTGAGGTCACCAAATCCTGCAAAACCTCTCGCTGTGCGGCGATCGGGTTAGCGATCACGGACTCTATCCTCCACATGCGGAGGCTGGCGAGCCGGGATATGGCGGGACTCAGCAGTTTCATGCGGCGAAGGGTGCTTCACGTTGTTAACGAATGGGTTACGCGCCCTCCTGATCCAGACGCGCCTCTTCGTGAAGATAGTCTTTTCTTTTGAGTTCGAAGTTACGGCCGAGGTAAAGCCTGCGGACCTGTTCGTCTTCCGCCAACTCTTCAGCAGTGCCGTGCTTGAAGATCTTTCCTTCGATGAGCAGATAGGCCCGGTCGCAGATGGACAGGGTCTCATTCACGTTGTGGTCTGTGATGAGGATGCCGATGTTTCTGTATTTTAGGCGGGCAACCACTGACTGGATATCCTCCACAGCGATGGGGTCCACCCCGGCGAAAGGCTCATCCAACAAAATGAATTTCGGGTCAACAGCCAGGGCACGGGCAATCTCGGTGCGACGACGCTCGCCTCCGCTGAGCGAATCCCCGTTATTGTGACGGACATGTGTCAATCTGAACTCCTGTAACAGATCCTCCAACTTCTGTTTTTGCTGGCGCCGATCCAACTTTGTCATCTCCAGGACGGCGGAAATGTTTTCCTCGACGGTGAGTTTTCGGAAAACGGAGGCTTCCTGCGGGAGGTAACCGATGCCCATCTGCGCCCGTTTGTACATCGGGAGCCTGGTGATGTTTTCCTGATTTAGGAAGACCTGTCCCTCGTCTGGTTTGATGAGACCCACGACCATATAGAAAGTCGTGGTCTTGCCCGCACCATTTGGCCCGAGCAGTCCAACGATTTCGCCCTGACGCACTTCGACGGACACCTGGTTGACCACAGTGCGGTTCCGGTATCTCTTGACCAGTTGTTCTGTATGTATAACGAGACTCATGATATTATCCGGGATCAGGTGGGTTGGTCAACAAAGTTACGCAAGATTCGTGTGCAGGCGTGAACAGAGGTGCCCTCGCATGCGTTCTAGTCCCTGAAAGGAGCAGTAAATAATCACTTACTTTTGCAATTCAATACACAGGACAACGGATGAAAGTTATAGATCATATCAATCAGGCGAAGGATACCCTTGTTTCATTTGAAATTCTTCCTCCACTCAAAGGCAAGACCATCAGTTCGATTTACAATCACCTGGATCCACTGATGGAGTTCAAGCCTTCCTTCATCAATGTCACCTATCACCGGAGCGAACACATCTTCAAAAAGAAGACAGACGGAACTTTCGAAAAGGTGGAAGTACGGAAACGGCCCGGAACTGTAGCCATCTGTGCGGCCATTATGAACCACTACAAGGTGGATGCGGTTCCGCATCTGATCTGCGGAGGATTCACCAAGCGGGAGACCGAAGACGCTCTGATCGATCTGAACTTCCTGGGGATCGACAACGTCTTGGTGCTGCGCGGGGATGCCACCAAGAACGAGGCTTCCTTCGAGCCTGAAACCAACGGCAACAAATATGCACTCGACCTGCTCAAGCAGGTATCGGATCTGAATAACGGCATTTACCTGGAAGAGGATATCCGGGACGGATCACGCACCGGTTTCTGCATGGGTGTGGCCGGCTATCCGGAAAAGCACTTCGAGGCGCCGAACATGGAAACGGACATGCATTTTCTGAAAAAGAAGATCGAAGGGGGTGCGGATTATATCGTCACCCAGATGTTCTTCGATAACAGCAAGTACTTCGCCTTCGTGGATGCCTGTCGTGCCGAAGGCATCAATGTGCCCATCATCCCGGGTCTTAAGCCGATCACCAACAAGAAACAACTGACCGTCATTCCCCGGACCTTTCATGTGGACATCCCTACGGATCTCAGCAACGGCATATTGCGCTGTAAGACAGATGAGGAATGTGAAAAAGTCGGGGCGGAATGGCTGCTGGCCCAATCCAGGGAACTTAAGGCAGCCGGTGTTCCCGTGCTCCATTACTACACCCTGGGCAAACCTAAACTGATCTACAAGGTCGTCAAGGAAGTGTTCTAGGCGGCCTGTCAATAGGTCACAGGACTGCCAAAGACTTATTTCTTGGCGGCGGGTGTGACCGTGGCGTTTGCCTTTATTTTCAGTTGAAGCAATTCGTCAACCTGACTGTAGTTCAGTCTCTTCGCCACGATCCTCTTCTCCTTGTCCAGCAGGTATAGCATCGGCGTCTGATAGACGTCATACAACTGTCTGAATGTAGGCCTGCTGGCCTTCACGTCGGCATCCTTCATGGCATCGGTCTGATACACATGCACCCATCCCTTGAGGTTCTTCGTTCTTATGAATTCTTTCCACTTGTCAACCCCTCCATCTGTCATCATTCCGATCATGGCCACGCCTTGTTTCTTCCATTTCTGTTGAAAGAGTGTATCAAGCCGGGGTACTTCTTCCTGGCAATGTCCGCAGGTAGGATCCCAGAAGCAGAGCACGGTGTAGGGGGCATTTTGGGCATACAGGTTGCTCTTGCGACCCAGTGAATCAACAAAATCAAAATTGGCAGCCTTTTTTCCGATGACGTTAGCCATGAGACTGT
>CAJBZC010000377.1 GCA_903959965.1 uncultured bacterium | reverse complement strand
TTGTTCAGGGCTATGACCTTGGCCGGTGGATACCGGTAGCCCGGTGCATCGATGGATAGGGCCCACCTTCCGTTACTCAGGTTACTGAACTGGAAGTTCAGATCGGCACCTTGACTGTCCCCGCGCAGTTTCACAAAACGGAAATCAAACTGGTCCTTTTGTACCCTGACGATGGCTGAATCAGGATGACGAAGCCCTTTGACGGTACCGGTGATGGAGGACTGAGCATTTGTCAGTAAACCTATACAAATCAGGATGGTCAACAGACCCAGCGCACGCAGCGTGGTTTTCATATGTGGTGAATCTTGGATATGTGAATGGACGACAGGCGTCAATCACAGGTTGGCATCGTGTCTTCTGCAGGCAGCATCATCTGTCAGGATCTGGTGCCTGATCTGACAGAGACAAATGAAGGTAAATGAATTCAGGGGCAGTACTTATTTTTATTTATTTTTTCACCGAAGGTTCGAGTGTGGTCTCCACCCTTGTCATGCGGCCCTCCGCATTCACCCCTTCGAGCACGACATGCAGTCGCTGGCTGATATCATTGTTATAAAATTCGATCCTGAAACGCGGGCTTGTTTTGCCGGTGATCACATAAGGATTCCAGTACAATGTGGTACGGATGTCTGTTTCAGGACCTTCTCCCGGTTGTTCGTATCTCGGATGATAGAACTCCTTGAACCTGGTATAGCCTGCCAGAAGCACGGACGGGAGCCCTTTCCCGCTGCTGTTTGGGTCCGGTTTCCGGTCGTTACCCCGGGCGGTGTAAATTGCGATCGCCCCGCCGCTGCCGCCGCCGGTGGCGCCAAAGAACGGAGGCCTGAATACCTTCACCATCGCTATGTCGTTGATGTTGATGCTTTGCAGCATGGCTGGATCTGTCTGCATCTGATCGAGGAAGACCGTGGTGGGTGAGCCTCTCCACGACAGACTGGGTTGTGGCCCGTTCCTGTTGATCTGAAGTCCGGGTACGCGCCCTTGCAGGAAAGCGAATATATCCATCCCCGCCCGGGCGAAAGGATCATTGGTCATATCAAAGACAAAGGCATCACCCCCTGAGAACAGACCACTGGCATATTTCTTGTCCAGTTCGTCCTCCTTGGGTTTGGGCTTCGATTTTACGATCACTTCCTGCAAGGTCTTATAGGCTGATCGACGTTTCCAGTCCTCCTGAAGTATCAGAAACCTATCCATGCGCGCCCTCATCGAAGTATCTCCCAGCAGCGCGGCCAGGGTGCGTTCCGGATATTCCAAAGATTTAGTCGAAGGTGGCAGCAGTCCGTTGTCGAATTGCAGCTGCAACTGGCCGTTGAGTTTCGGATTGTTATTGAAACCGTAATACACCCGTGCTGTGTCGAAGTACATGATGGTCCTGTTTTCAAAACTGCCCTGTTTGCTTAGGGGTTCGAACAGGAAATTCTTGCTGCTGTCCTTGTATTGAATGATGAGATTCAACAACAGATCGTTGGTGATCACGAATTTTTGACCGTAAGACTGTCCGGCGATCTTCATGTATTCCATCTCCTGGCCAAATTTCAGCACCGGGGCCTGTTCGGCTTTTAATCGTGCCCAATCGTAGCGACGCCATCCATGCGTAAGCATGACGAGGTCCAGATTGGCCGTCACTGAGTCGGAATCCGAGGACAGATAATAGCCGGGGTTATGGATCTTCCCCTTGATCTCCGGACTCAGCAACAGGTCGGAATAGATCGTAGGCCCCAGTGACGAACCGGCGACAGCGGCATCCGTCACCGAGATCGACATGTTGGTCATCGTCGTATCAGACACGTACACATCAAATACGTTCTTCGCTCTTTTGGAGACATTGATGAGCTGCGGTATGATCTTCGCGCCGAATTCATGCAGGCGGTTGTTGACGAATACCACCCGCTCCGCGATGGGCACCCACTCCGCATCGAACAGCGTGAATTGAAGGACTCCGGTGGGTAATTCCGCGATGGGGATGTTTGCCCGCAGGCTTTTGCGTCCTGTCATATCTAAACCGGCCTTGAAGAGCAACTGACCTTCCTTGTGCACATAGAGGGTGAATTTTCTATTCGCCTCCGGGAAATCCTCGCTTCTTTCCACTTTCACCACCGCGTTCTCGTTGGTCGTGAACAACGACAGGGTAGCACCTGTGGGACGTGGCCTGGTGACTTCTACCGTGCCCGTATCTCCTTCCGATGCCTTCCATTTGACGAAGTATCTTTCAGTGGCGTCCGGAATAAGAAAGAAAAATCCCATGCCGTCGTGGCGGGAACGCAGACTATCGATCAGCTGGCCTTTGCCATTGATGATCTTCCCCTGGATCCTGACAGGCATGCCACGGCCATCCACCGCCTTGTATGCGACCTTGCTCATAAGGCCTGCTACCAGGTCTCCTCCTTCCGGGAAGAGATCGACCTGTATAGTTTTGGGAATGGGTACAGGACGCGCCGGCGGCTTCGGCTGATGTATGACGATGTCTCTTTCATGGTATACCGCCGGGTCATCGTTCAGCGACCATCGGGTGTACACGCGCATCCGTATGAAATGTCCATCATAATCCGCCGGTAGTTCCAGATTGCCGCGTGAGGAACCTGCATATAACGGTGCAGTACTCCTGAATACCAGTTTCCCTTCCGGGTCGAACCATTCCACGTAAAGGTTACGGCTCAATCTGGTCGGCACGACGTCGTCCAGGATATACACCTTATACCAGATGGTCTCTTCCCGGTTATAGGCCTGTTTGTCCAGATGCACATGTATCCTTTCCCGGGGCCGGGATTCGGCATAGGCATTCATCAGGGAGTCTGAGAATTGGGCCAGGGACAGACGGGGTGCCAGGCAGCAAACGACCACGGTCAGGATGTGGAGGGAGTACTTCATAAGCGATAAGACTCCTTCAAAGGTAGCAAGGATAAGAAACATGTAACACCCCCTGCCTAACCCTTCTCCTGATTACGTCATCTTTGGTGAAGGGCAGGTCTTTGTTGTGTGAGATTTCTTCCTTATTACTGAAGTAATGCCTCCATCATTGGCGCCAGCCGATCGGCCCATCGGCCATAATCGATGCCTGAGGGATGCAGGCTGTCGCCGCAGATCAAATTCCGGTTCCATCTGGCCTCCCGGGTGAGTGGTGTGATATCGAGATATGGACAGCCGGCCGCGGAAGCAATCTCCCGGTTGATGCGATTGTAGCCGTCGATCTCCCTTCGTATGCTGGCGGTATCAAGATGTTGGGCATAGGCGGTCACTCCGTAATCCGGAATGGAGAGTACAAAGACATGCGATGATTTTCCTCCAGTCAACCTCAGGGCCTGTTGCAAAGCATCCCGAAATCTTGCACGATACAATGCGCTGTCCCATCTGCGGTATTGATCATTTACCCCGATGAGGAGACTCACCACGGTATGCTGTCCGGGATTCTCCCGTCCGATGGCATTGAGCAGGTCTACCGTCGTCCAACCCGTCATCGCAATATATCTCAGGGTATCGATCGTTTTCTGCGATTTTGCGAGCCTGTCCTGGGTTTGATCAGGAAAGCGCTCCTGGTCCTTGACGCCTTGACCGATGGTGTAGGAATCTCCCAGTGCCAGCCAGGTGCGGGGCATGGATACGCCGCCAATACCGGTACCGCCGGGCGTTTCCGGCACAGGGTTCTCCGGTCGTTGACAGGACAGGCATATGATAAAGAGGCTCAGGAAGCCGGCATTCCGCATGACATGACTACACTTTCAGCCGAATTTGGTTCGCTGTCCGATGATCCCTTTTCCAGGTGATTACTGTTTGAACACTTTTCGAAGGAGTTCAGAGCTGCGTGCCAGCGGGTCTTTTCTGATCAGACGCTCTTCCTGTGCGAGTTGACGAAAGAGCCCTTCCATTGCGCGGTGAGTGACCCATGCGGTCAGGTCCGGGTCTACCTTTTCTCTTGCGACCCTGTTATAAGTGGTAAAGATGTTTTTCCAATGCCGGGTGGCATCTACTTTCCGGAGCGAAGAATCGATGATCGGACGAAAGGCGGTCGTCAACCCGGCGCTTGTAGTTGACTGGAGGTAAGAGGTGGCTGCCGTATCTCCGCCACGCAGTATGCCCATTGCATCGGTCAGCGTCATGTTTCGGATGGCTTCCACAAATATCGGAGTCGCCGATTTTGCGGCGTCTTCCGCAGCACGGTTCATGGTTAGGATCGCCTGGTCAACCTGACGTCCCAATCCCATGGCACGGAGGTTTTTTTCAACCTTCACAGCCTCGGGAGGTAACAAGATCTTGCGAGCAGCATCTCCGAAATACCCATCAACGGCGGCCAATCGGTTCACGGTACGAGCTGTGCCCAGGGTCAAGGCTTCACGAAGACCCGCTGTCACTTCATCCTTCGAGGGGATCGTATCCCCCGGAGCGGTAGCGGATTTCAGCCGATTGAGCATACGGCCGGCGCCGGAAGGTGTTTGAGCCTCCGCGCCAAATTGAAATACCAAAAACAAGATGAGCAGGAAGCATCCTTCGTTCTTCATGACTGCAAGATCCGAATTTCACTGCCATCGTGTTGTGAATGATTTGTTAGAAGCAATTGCATTATATCAGTCTCAATGCATTTTTGACGGTTGAAATTCACATTGTATCTTTTATGATCCCTTGATCCAATGTATAACGGTGATGCCTAACCGAAGATAATACATCCCTGGTTTTATCGAACCGATATCGATGCGCTGATCGGCTTTGTTCAGTGTTCCGGACTTCACCAATCGCCCGTTGGTGTCGATGATTGTAAATGTTGCGGGCATCTCCATCGAAGATCGTATGTTGATGTAATGAACTGCAGGATTCGGAAATACTTCGATGATGTTTGACATGCCGGGAGCCGTGTCCGGCTGTAGATTCCAGGGTTCTCCGGCTCCTTTTGATGTCAGCAGGGAATGGCGGCTGCCTCCGGGCAGGAATTGCGCGCGCATTCGATCCGTCTGGCCTTTGGTGAACATCAGCAGCGAGCGATCGTCGGAGAAGTCCATGAAGTTCATGAACATGTCGCCGTACGGACCATTTTCACAGCCGGTGTTGATCCTTGGGAACTGAGGTGTACCCTTATTTCCTGACCGTTGCCGTGGGGTATCCTCCACTCCGTCATCCCCGCAGGGACTATCGCCCCACAGGTGCTTCAATCCCAGCCAGTGGCCGGTTTCATGCGTCAGCGTGCGGCCCCGGTCGAACGGCGGCGATAACGTCCCTGAAGTTCCGAAGGCGTTGTACCGGATAACAATTCCGTCTTTGTCGGCCGGTGCCTCGGGAAAGGTGGAAAAGCCAATGAGGGTAGAGGAGAGGTTGGCCACCCAGATGTTCAGATACTGCCGACTGTCCCACGGATCGCTGCCACCGGTTGATGTCTTTTTGATGCGATCATCATTGATCCACAATTGCGCTGTTGTTTGTCTGCGCTCGATCCCCGATGTCGGACGCCCCTGCGGATCAGCCGTGGCGAGCACAAAACGGATGCCGGCGTTGGCGGCCCTTCCGGCGAAAATGGCCGGAACCTCCCTGAAATCAGGGTTTTTTCTGGAAAAGTCGGCGTTCAGCGCGTCGAGCTGTGAGTGGATCTGTGCATCGGAGATATTCTCAGCGGCGGTCCTCCATATGACATGTACCACGACTGGGATGATGATCTCACTGTTTAGATCTGGAGTCGCGTTTCCTGTATGGGTGATATCAGTAGTGTGGAATGCAGATGCACAGCGCTCCTGAGCGCCTGACAGGAACGGAAACAACAGCATCGGCAGGATGCGAAAAAGGGGCCTCATGGTTTACGTATTCGGTAAGGATGAGGTCTTTCAGCAAGAATCTGGATCGATGGTCTTCCGCTTGGATAGATGGGATAGGGCTCGTGCCGCATGTCAATATTAATGAATGAAATGGAATGCGTAAATGTCCCAAGTGATTTTTCGATGAAAAGGCCCGGCCTGTCGCCAGGTGGAACAACGGTTCTGTATCACACTCATACCCCGTGCCTCTCTGATTTTTTGTAATTTTGGGTATGAATTCCTCCCGCCTGTTTCTGCCGTTTATTCTTCTGCTCACCGCCTGCGGAGGTGCCTCCGAAGATGCTGGTGTTGAGACGCTCTCTTCCGAGGCGATGCCTGAGCCTGCGTTGATCAGCTATTCGGTCGTGAATGCTTATCCGCATGATACGGCTGCCTTTACGCAGGGACTGGAATTATATGACGGAAGGCTCTATGAAAGCACTGGGCTCGTTGGACGATCCAGCGTACGACGGACGGATCTCAAAACCGGAAATCATGATATCCTGAAGCAGATCAGTGATCCGTATTTTGCCGAAGGACTGACCATCTTCGGGGATACGGCGTATCAACTGACCTGGCAGAATAAGGAAGTATTTGTATATGATGCACGGACCTTGAAACCCATCCGCTCCCTGCCCTGGTCTGGAGATGGCTGGGGAATTGCACATGACAGTATTCAATTATACATCAGCGATGGCACGGACAAGATCTATGTGGTGCGTCCGGGTGACCTCAAGTTATTGCGGGTGATCAGCGTATATGATCAATCAGGTCCTGTTAACAATCTTAATGAGCTGGAATTCATCGACGGGCAGTTATTTGCCAACCGTTGGCAATATGATGTGATCGTGCGCATCGATCCCGTCACCGGACGTGTTACGGGTCGAATGGACTTGACTGGCCTACTGCCTCGTAATAGCAAACAAAGTCTGGCATACCTAACGACACCTGGCTCCTCTGCTCAGCAACATGGCGCTGTGTTGAATGGCATCGCATGGGACAATGACCGTCGTCGTTTGCTTGTCACCGGTAAGCTGTGGCCTCATATCTTCGAGCTGAAGATCGCCCCTTGACATCATGTTCATCATCCTTGAGCAATGCTTGATTTTCGTCTTTGCTTCTTTGCGGTGCGGACAGCAAAATACATATTGATGTCAATGCCAATTGCATAATTTCGCAGCGCAACCAAAATTGACCCGTCCATGAGCATGGTAGACTCTTTTGAGAAGATCCCGGTACAGATTTTTGAAGACGATAAAAAGGCTTCCTCCTATGTCGCGAAAGTATTGGCCTCGCTGATTCTCGAGCGTCAGGCAGAAGGCAGGACCTGTGTTCTCGGGTTGGCGACGGGCTCCAGTCCCAAGTCGCTTTATGCAGAACTGGTGCGGATGCACCGGCTCGAAGGATTGAGTTTCAGAAATGTGGTCACCTTCAACCTCGATGAATATTATCCCATGGAGCCGGATGCGCTGCAAAGTTATCATCGCTTCATGAAAGTGCATCTCTTTGATCATATTGACATCGATCCTGCTAACGTGCATATCCCTGACGGCACCATTAATAAGGAGGACATCCGGGAATATGCGGCATCCTATGAGCAGAAGATCGCCGAGGCGGGGGGAATCGATCTTCAGATCCTCGGCATCGGCCTCAACGGGCATATCGGATTCAACGAACCGGGCTCCAGTCGATACTCTATCACCCGCGTGGTGGCCCTTGATAACACCACACGCCTTGCGAACGTGTATGAGTTCCCAAACATTTCCATGGTCCCACGAATGGCGGTCACCATGGGTATCGGCACCATCCTCAACGCCCGGAAGATCATCCTGATGGGCTGGGGCATCTACAAGGCGCCCATCATCCGGAAAGCTGTCGAGGGACATGTCACCGAACAGGTTCCCGCTTCGATCCTGCAGGAACATGCAGATTGCACTTTTGTGCTAGATGAGGGTGCTGCCCAGGATCTCACCCGCGTGAAATCTCCCTGGCTGACGGGCGAGATTCCCTGGACGGAGAAGATGATACGCAAGGCGGTTTACAACATGGCATTGAGCCTCGACAAGCCCGTGTTGATGCTCACCAACGACGACTACAATAATTTCGGCCTGAGCGACCTGCTGGTCATGTATGGCAATTCATACGACATCAACATCCGCGTCTTCAACGGCATGCGCGACACCATTACCGGATGGCCCGGCGGGAAGTCCACCGAACTGGTGCCTCGTCACCCGGAAAGGAAGGATCCCGCCAGCAAGCGGGTCATCATCTTTTCTCCGCATCCTGACGATGACATCATCTCGATGGGCGGTACTTTCATTCGCCTGCATGAGCAGGGGCACGAAGTGCATGTCGGCTATCAGACTTCCGGGAATATTGCCGTGAGTGATGAGTTTGTGATGCGGCAGATCGATTTCGCCGTGGAATTTGATAACATCTTTGGGATCGACAAGAGCAGGGCGAACCGGATCTGGAATGATGCCAGTGCTTTTCTGCAGACCAAGCGTTCGCATCAGAAGGATACGGATGAGATCCGCTCGATCAAGGGGATGATTCGTCGTACGGAGGCGCGTGCCACCTGCCGCTACGTTGGACTTACGGATGACCGCGCTCATTTCATGAACCTGCCTTTCTATGAGACAGGATTGATCGAAAAGAATCCACCGACGGATGTGGACGTGGAGATCCATATGGAATTGATCCGGAAGATCCGTCCGCATCAGATCTTCGCGGCGGGCGACTTTGCTGATCCGCATGGCACGCACAAGGTCTGTTTCGACATCATGATGGAAGCGCTGCGTCGTTTGAAGGCGGTCAATGACCCTGCCATTGAAGACTGCTGGCTCTGGCTTTACCGCGGAGCCTGGGCGGAGTGGGATCTCTGGGACATCGACATGGCGATTCCGATGAGTCCGAGCCAGGTGGTACAGAAGCGTCATGGTATTTTCATCCATCAGTCGCAGAAGGACGGGGTGGTCTTCCAGGGCAGCGACGACCGGGAGTTCTGGGAACGTGCCGAGGCGCGCAACGCCGCCACGGCCGAACTTTACGATAAGCTGGGTCTGCCTAAATACGCGGCGATGGAGGCTTTTGTTCGTTGGGAATACTAGGTTGGAACCGTTAAAAAAGCCCGATATTTTTTGGGAATTAAGGAATTATTCTTACTTTTGCACTCCCCAACGGCCCCGTAGCTCAATTGAATAGAGCATCTGACTACGGA
>CAJBZC010000376.1 GCA_903959965.1 uncultured bacterium | reverse complement strand
GGAATATCCCGTCGCGGAAAGTGATGTGCCGGAGACCGCCATATGTTCCGGTGATGATATGTTCTGATGGACTGACGGGGCTGAGTGGCACAAACAACCAGCCGGGTGAATTACTGATTCGGGCCGCCTGCCCGGAAACGGGGTCCAGTCGAAACATCCCCAGGGTATGCGCGATGAGCAATTGTCCGTTCACTTCTTCAATTCGCCAGGTCTGTCCGTCGCTTTGTCCTACCCGCCGGAAGGCATTGCGGGAAAAACTGAGGTCGCCACTGCCCTTGATAACAGGTGTCTGATATACCCCGTCCGAACTCGCGATGAATAGCCGATCTCCAAAGATGCGGGTCGAATAGCCAGAGACGTCATTATCAGGATTCGGCCGGATGTATTTGATGGCGGCATTGTAGGCGATGAAACTGATGCCATTGTTGAGGCCGGCCCACAGGTTCCCGTCCCGATCCTGAAAAACACTAATCACGTTGTTGTCCTGCAGGCCCTCTTTCCTGGACAGTTGCTGTAGCAGTCCCCCGTTTTCATCGAGGATGAGGCAACCTTCGGAAATCGTGCTGACGGCAAAACCTCCCGGTTTTATGCTTTCTGCCCGGAAGATCCTTCCTTTCGGGTTCCGGCCAGCGAAAGTCGGGTCGGGCTGAAGGAGTTCGTTGGTCAGGGTCAGCGCATTTAGGTCATCCAGGAGGATGGTCTGTCGCCCGTTACCTCTCTCGAAAATGCCGGATACCAGGCGATTGCCGATCTTTTCACTACCCGCCACAGGCTGCCATCGTCCGATCTTCAAAATGAAGAGCCCCTTTTCGCGGTCGTGCGCCCATAAGCTTTGTCCGCACTTTTTCAGATTCAGCCAGGCACTGGCAGCCGGGAAACTCGTAAAATGTTCGTTTCGATACTGCAAAATGCGTCGGTCAGATACCCGGAAGAAGACAGACTCACCCATCACCTCGATGTCCCAGATATCGGCAAAACTTCGTTCTGTTGCCGGTAATAACGGGATGAGTGAAGTGTACTGCAGCCGCCCGCTCGGGTCTGGTAAAAAATAGCCTAGTTCTCCCTGACCGCCAGCATAAATGCGACCGTCCTCCGTGATCGCGATCGATCGCATGTTCGTCTTGTTCGGCAGCGGATGAAGCTTCCAGAAATGCCCGTCGAAGGTCAGTAGTCCTTCGTCATTGGCGAAGTACATCCTTCCTGACCGGTCCTGCGTGATGTCCCATACCTGCGTGCCGGCTCGATAAACCTCCTTAGAATAATTGATGATCCGGGGGATGCCAATGGTATTCTGAGCCGTTACAGCGGTTGAATTTATCAGGAAAAACGTCAAAAAGACAGAAAGATATCGCATGGTTTTTACCTTCAGACCTGATCGGGAGATTGTGGAGTCTTTCCGCATCTATGGATGGGTATAAGATAAACAGATTTTATTTTACCTGAATATGATGTAGTGATGATGAGTATTCTTTTCATTGAAAATCAAATAGATGATATTGCATGATGTAGTCGTGATGTAGTGTTCCTTACAACAAGTTAAGGCATGTTGTGGTTTATTTGTACTTTATTTTGCATCATCCATCAAATCAACACTTGCATATGAGAAAACGCAACAGATTGCGCTTGCTGTTTTCGCTCCTGTTCTGGGGAGTGACGGCGGCTTTTGCTCAGGATCGGACGGTCTCCGGCATGGTCACGGATGCCGCCGGGAAACCGGTATCCAAGGCCACGGTGCAGGCACCAGGTGCCGTCCAGGCCACATCGACCGGAGAAGACGGTCGCTTTAGGATCACCTTACCCTCCGGGATCAAAACCCTGCTTGTCAGTTCCGTCGGGTTCGCCGACCAGGAAGTGACCATCACTGCAGGAATGATGACCATACGCCTCGAGTCCGCCCAGGTAAGCCTGGAGGATGTCGTAGTGATTGGATATGGAGTCCAGCGTGTCACCAAAGTGTCTGGGGCAGTTTCCTCTGTCAAAGGCACTGAGATCGAAAAACTTAAACCCGTGCGTGCGGAAGATGCCATTCAAGGGCGTGCATCCGGCGTGACGGTTGTTTCCGCCGGATCACCAGGTGTCAAGCCCACAGTGCTCATCAGGGGCATCCCCTCATATACCGGAACAGATCCGGTGGTTGTAGTGGATGGTTCCATCCAGACCCTGGACGATTTCAACAGCATCAACCCGGCTGATATCGAATCTGTCAACATCCTCAAAGATGCCGCCACTACCGCCATTTATGGTGTGAAGGGCGGTAACGGTGTGATCGTGGTGACGACAAAATCCGGTCGGAAGGCACAGAAAACCTCATTTACCTATAATGGTAATTACGCTGTGCAGGAAGTGTTGAACCAGATCGGTGTCCTCAACGCATCAGAATATGGTGCCATCCTGAACGAGGGCAGTGCCCTTTCAGGTGGAAAGGTCATCTTCGAAAATCTAGCCGGACTGGGTGTAGGTACCAACTGGCAGGATCAGATCTTCAAGCGTGCGCCTATGGAGTCCCATACGGTGGCAGCCCGCGGAGGCAGCGATCGTATGACCTATTTCCTGTCTGGCGGCTATGTTTCTCAGGAAGGCATTGTGGGTGGCGGAGATAAATCCTATTTCAACCGCATCAACGCTACGGCGAACCTCACTTTCGACCTCACGAAGAAGCTCCGTTTCATCAACAACACGACCTACACCAATATTAAGAATGCTGGGGTGCCGGAAAATGCCATCAATTCGGTGTTGTCGAATGCGCTGAACTTCGACCCGACGCTGCCCGTGCTTAACAATGTTGCGGGAACAGTCGGAACCTACAGCTTCAGCCCACGCATCCTTTCGGAAATTGTCAATCCACTCACACAGTTACAGGATACGTACAATCAGGGGATGACGAACAAGCTCTATGGTAAGCTTGAACTACAATATGACCTCCTGAAGGACCTGAAACTTACTTCCCGCTTCGGATACACCAACACGGATGTCAGCGGCAAGGGTTTTACTCCACTTTCCTTTTATGGACCTTCGCATATCAATTCCACCCTTTATGCAGATGGAGCGGCGCGTCCCGGTTCTCATAACAATGTGTACGAGTACAAGACCAACTACTTTAATTACACATTCGAGAATTTTGCGAATCACCGATTCACCGTGGCTGATCGCAACCAGTTCGACCTGGTGGCTGGTTTCTCCATGGCGCGCGTTACTGGCAACAACCTGAGCGGATCGCGTCAGGATGTGCCGTTCAACTCCTGGGATTTCGCGGATATCTCATCAGCTACCGGCATCGCTACGACCAATGGTCTGGACGTAGGGTCCTATCAATATGAGCGCCGGAACTTATCTTATTTCGGTCGGGTTGATTTCGACCATGATGGCCGTTACCTGGTATCCGGCACCCTGCGTCGGGATGGCTCCTATGCCTTCGGTGCCAATAACAAGTTTGCTAATTTCTACTCCGGAGCGTTGGGCTGGGTAGTATCGAACGAGAAATTCTTCCATTCCAAGGCCATCAGTCTGCTCAAGTTGCGCGGCAGCTATGGCATCACGGGCAATGAGAATGTAAATCCCCAGTATCAGCGGATATCTACGCTTCTGTACGCTTACAACGTGGGACAGAATGCTGGTTATTCCTTCGGCAACGAGCCGGCTTCCACCGGAGCAACCATCGCATCCTTCCGCAATGATGATCTGCGTTGGGAGAAGCAGGCACAACTGAATGCGGGTCTTGATCTCCGCCTGTTTGGTAACAAGATCTCCTTTAGTGGCGACTACTTCCAAAAAGACATCAGTGGTCTGCTCTTCACGCCGACGCTTTCACTCTACCTTGGAGCTGCTGCACTACCAATGGCAAACATTGGCACCACCCGGACTTCCGGCGTCGATATGAACCTGGGCTACACGGATCAGTTCGGAAAGGATTTCCGGATCAGCACCAATCTTACCTACACCAAGGCGGTCAATAAGGTGACCGAAACAAACAACGGACTCATCACCGGCGGCGGTTATGGTATTCCTTATCAATCGGTTACCCGTTTTGAGAAAGGATATGCCCCCGGTTATTTCTTCGGACACAAGACCGACGGCTTATTCCAGAATGCGGCGGACATCGCTAAGCATGCCTCACAGCCTGGTGCACAACCCGGAGATGTCCGTTTTGTGGACATCAATGGCGACGGGGTGATCAATGCAGACGATCGCACCCAGATCGGAGATCCGTTCCCGGATTTCACGATGGGTTGGTCACTCAGCCTTGAATACAAGGGCTTTGATCTGAGCAGCTTTGTTTATGCTTCCGTCGGCAATGATGTGTATCGGGCTTATGAGCGCAACCTCGCGATGACCAACAAGTTTCGCAGTGTACTGGGTCGCTGGACGGGCGAGGGTTCCACCAATGATGCCAATACGCCGCGTTATTCCTTTGTGGACGCGAACAACAATACCCGGGCTTCCGATCGCTATGTCGAGGATGGATCTTTCATCAAACTGAAGAATCTTCAACTTGGTTATACGTTCCCGTCAGCACGATTGGAGCGGGCAAAGCTCGGTGGTCTGCGCTTTTACGTGCAGGGCAGGAACCTGATCACGCTGACGAAATACACCGGCTTCGATCCGGAGATTTCGGGTGGCATCTTTGATACGGGCATCGATCGTGGGGCCTATCCTCAGGCACGTTCGATCGCCGTGGGTCTTGATCTCAAATTCTAATCAACAACGCATCATCATGAAGAAAGCAACATATATACTCATGGCGGCGGGCTTCATCACCCTGTCGACCGGATGCAGCAAGTTCATCGATTATGATCCGCGTGAGGATTTCCAGATCACGGCGGATGATTATCTCAAGACGGCGGATGATTATCAGAAAATGGTCATCGGCACTTATAGCCCGCTGCAATGGCTTTATGCCAATCCCGTCATCGGAGATGTGGCTTCCGATAACTCCGTCAGCGGTGGCGAAAATGCCACGGATGTACTCGGTCTGCAGCATATCGATGACTATGTCGTCAATGCTAATAATTTTTATATGACAGAGGCCTGGAAGTCATGCTTCGAGGGCATCAACCGGGCCAATTATCTGCATGAAAACAAGGCTAAGCTGGATTTTGCAGGCAAGGATGCCTTGTACGGGGAAGTCTATTTCCTGCGGGCCTATTATTATTTTGAACTGGTGAGGATGTTCGGCGACGTGCCTCTGTTCACCGACAAGCGTCTGTCTGCCAGCGACTCCCGTCAGTATCAGCGCGCGTCCAAGGCGGATGTGTACAAGCAGATCGAAACGGATCTGACCGAGGCGATCCGAGCGCTGCCAACGGTCAACAGCCAAAAGGGAAGGATCACTAAATTTGCCGCTCAGGCACTGCTCGGAAAAGTACTGTTGTATCAAAATAAATTTGATGCCGCGGCAGCCATGCTGGAGAATGTGGTCAATGGTCCCTTCTCTCTGGTGGCCAATTTCGGGGATATCTTTCTGCAGACCGGCGAGAACGGAACTGAATCAGTATTCGAGATCCAGTATTCTAACCTGAGTCCCTTCTATGACTGGAGCAATCCAGGACGGGGTCAGGGCAACCTTGCGGTACAGATGTGCGGTGTGCGGAACATCGCCGGTAACAGTCCGTATGCACAAGGCTGGAGCATCAACCTGCCTACAAAAGAACTGGCCGCTGCCTACGCCGCCGGCGATCGTCGTAAGGCTGTGACCATTCTTGACATCGAGGCGTACAAGACTGCCAACCCGGCGATGAATATCACTTACCTGGTGGCACCTTACAAGAACACAGGTTTGTACAATCAAAAGTACCATCCCCGCAAGGGTGAGACTTCGGGTCAGATCGAACTCAACTACCTGAACAATTACCGGACCATTCGCTATGCCGATGTGTTGCTGATGGCGGCAGAGGCTTTCAATCGTGCCTCTACCCCAAATGATACCAAGGCGCAGACTTATCTCAACCGAGTGCGTGCACGTGCTTTCGGCAGTAATGTGAACAACATAACGGTCACGGGTACTGCGCTTCGTCAGGCCATCTGGGATGAGCGCCGGTTGGAGCTTGCGATGGAAGGCGACAGGTTCTTCGACCTGGTACGCACGGGTCAGGCTGCCGCGAAGATCACCGGCTTCAAGGTTGGCCGCAACGAGGTGTTTCCGATCCCGCAGCAAGAGATCGACATTTCCGGTCTGACACAGAACCCCGGCTATTGATTGCGAACCATCAAATAAATATAAGATGACAAATAAATACATAATGACCATCCTGGCCGCCATGGCCCTGTTCACGGCAGGCTGCAAGAAGATGGCCTATGAGGATACAGCCTTCGTGGAGGCCGCAGCCGCCCCAGCCAAGCTGTCCGCCATGTTCGATATCACGCAGGACAATTCCGGGATGGTGACGATCTATCCCAATGGAGAGGGCATCGCATATTATAATGTTTATTTCGGTGACGGCACCACGGCACCTGCGAAAGTAGAAGCGGGTGGATCCGTGAAGCGTAAATATGCAGAAGGTAATTATGACGTCCGCGTTGTCGGCGTTCAGGTAAACGGAAAGACATCCGAAGCCATTCAGAAGCTCACTGTTTCCTTCCGCGCACCGGAAAATATGGAGATGACTGCTACGGTGGATCCCTCCAGTGCGTTTAAATATAATGTTTCCGCCAAGGCTCAGTTCGAGACCATGTTCCGCATATGGTGGGGTGAGGATCCCAATGAAGTGCCGAAAACCTTCCTTGAAGGAGAGACGATCTCCTACACCTATGCAAAGCCCGGTACTTATGTGATCAAGGTAACAGCGTTCAGTGGTGGTGCAGCTACTACTACGACTACTAAAACCATCACGATCAGTCTGCCGCTGTTGCTGCCGCTGGATTTCGAGACCGTTGGGCAGACCTACAACTGGATCAATTTCGATGGTGGTGGTACCACAGTGATCAACAATCCGCAAAAGGTTGGCATCAATACCTCCGCCAAAGTAGGCAGGATGGTGAAGAGCGCCGGACAGGTCTGGGGTGGCAGCATCCTGACATTGAGCAGTCCCATCGACTTCTCTGTCAACAAGGTGATGCGCATGAAGGTATGGTCGCCGCGCGTTGGAGCGAAGGTGTTGCTGAAAGTGGAGAACTCCGGCAACCCCGGCATCAACTTTGAAAAGGAAGTCGCCACCACGGTCGCCAATCAGTGGGAGGACCTCGTCTTCGACTTCCGTTCGATCAATGCATCCAACAGTTACAACAATGTGGTGCTGATCTTCGAACTCGGAAAGATGGGAGATGGTTCCTCCAACTTCACATTCCTCTTTGATGATCTGCGTCAGACCAATACGGTGGATGAACTGGTGCTTCCGCTCAATTTTGAATCATCGGGTCTGAACTATGATTTCGTAAATTTCGGAGGTGCCAATGCATCTGTCGTGAATAACCCTGCATCCGGCGGGATCAATACTTCTTCGAAAGTCGGTAAGATGGTGAAGGGTGCTCCCGAAGGATGGGCCGGTACTTTCATCAGTCTTTTGCGTCCGATTGATTTCTCCACGAAGAAACTCATGAAGGTCAAAGTGCATTCACCACGGGTAGGAGCTAAGCTGCTGTTAAAAGTCGAAAATCAAACCAACGGTGGAATCTTCTTTGAGCAGGAGGTTGCCACTACAACGGCCAACCAATGGGAGGATCTGACCTTCGATTTCTCCGCCATCAATACGGCCAACAGTTACCAGAAAGTGGTATTGATCTTTGATCTGGGAACACCGGGTAATGGGTCTGCCAATTTCACCTACTATTTCGACGATATCCGTCAGGAGGAAAAGCCGGCAGATGTTCTTGGTATTCCCATGAATTTCGAATCATCGACGTTGACCTACAACTGGGTTAATTTCGACGGCGGCAATGCCAGTGTGATCAGCAACCCGGTCAAGACGGGAATCAACACCAGCAATAAGGTCGGGAAGATGGTCAAGGGACCCGGCGGTCAGGTGTGGGGCGGCAGTTTTATTGAATTGCCGAATGCGATCAATTTCTCCGGCAGCAAAACCCTGCGCATGAAGGTATATGCACCGAGGGTAGGCACTAAAGTGTTGCTGAAGGTGGAGAATGCCACCAATGGCGGGATCTCCTTCGAGAAGGAAGTATCCACCACGACTGCCAATGCCTGGGAAGACCTGACCTTCGATTTCTCAGCCATCAATACCGCGAATAGTTATCACAAAGTGGTAATCATCTTCGATCTCGGTACTGTGGGTGACGGCAGCGCGAATTTCACCTATCATTTCGATGACATCAGATTCAACTGATCCGAAAAAATAAATGTAACATGAAACAGATCGCAAATACCATTCGGGCCTGTGCCCTCGCGCTGCTGCTGTTCGCCAGTGGTTGCGAGAAAACGGAGTACAGCTTCGGAGATATCATCACCCCATCGG
>CAJBZC010000375.1 GCA_903959965.1 uncultured bacterium | reverse complement strand
GCGTGACTTACACGCGCTGGCAGATCCTGTTCTATACCATCCTGCTGTTCATCGTGACCCTGCTGCCCTGGATTACCGGCATGAGCGGCCTGTTCTATCTGGGGGGCGCGGTGGTGCTGGGCGCGGTGTTCCTTTATTACGCCATCCGCCTGATGGACCCGCCGGATGAACTGTTCGCGATGGAAGTGTTCAAGTATTCGATCTGGTACCTGATGGCACTGTTCGCCTTCCTGCTGATCGATCATTGGATTATGCCGCCGACGTTCATCATCGGCTAATCTGCAGGAATCGCGTTGATTCAGTCGAAATTAGACGCGGCGGTCGGACTTGATCATGTCTGCCGCCTTTTCCGCAATCATGATGGTCGGAGCATTTGTGTTACCACCGACGATGCTTGGCATGATGGAAGCATCAACCACCCTCAGGTTCTGAATACCATGCACGCGTAGACGGCTGTCAACGACAGCCATCGAGTCATGGCCCATTTTGCAGGTTCCGACTGGATGGTATTGGGTGTCGGCGCGGTTGCGGATATCGCGCTCCACGGCTTCAGTATTTTCTTGATCAAGAGGGTACAGGGGCTTGCCCCTGACACCATCAAATGCACCGCCCTCGAGGATGCGCCTCTGGAATGCAGCGCCCTTGATCATCGCGGGCATGTCTTCCTGGTCCGAGAAGAATCCGGTATCAATTCGCGGCACATCAAATGCATTTGTCGTTCTTATGGCTACGCTGCCTTTGCTTTTCGGCCTTAACAGGGTGATATGGCAGCTGAAGCCATGCCCGTAACGCGGTTTGCGGCCATGGTCATCCACGATCGCCTGTACGAAGACCAATTGCAGATCCGGTATGGCAAGATCCGGATGGCTGCGGAAGAATGCACCGGATTCAGCATAAGGCGTGGTGAGTAGGCCTTTGCGTTCAGTTCTCCATTGCTGCATGCCTTTCAGTATGCCATAGGCACCTGATACGGAAACGCCGAAGGTTCCGGTATCGCTACCGGTACGGTAGGTGTAAACATAATCGATATGATCCTGCAGGTTTTCTCCGACACCCGGTAGATCAAGGACGGTCTCGATACCCAGGGGTTGAAGCAGTTTGCCGGAGCCGATGCCCGACAACTGAAGAATCTGTGGCGATCCGAATGCGCCCGCACAAAGCACAACCTCCAGTCTGGCCTTGAGCATGACGTCCTGCCCGTTAACGTGGGCACTGACCCCCGTCGCTCTGCGGCCTTCAAGAACAACCCTGTGGGTCAGCGCGTTGGTCATCACACGCAGATTCGGGCGACTTAGATTGGGGGTAAGGTAAGCCTTGGCCGCACTGCAGCGTTCTCCACCTTTCTGGGTCACCTGGTACATGAAAGCGCCACACGGCTCGGGAGTGTTGTAATCACCGATGATCGGCAATCCTTGTTCCTGTGCGGACCTCAAGAACAATCCATTCATCGGACTCGGCTGCATGACTTCGGCGACATTGAGCGGGCCGCCTTGGCCGTGGAAACTGTCACGGTAGGTCTCGTTGTTCTCGGCTTTGCGGAAATAGGGCAGGACATCGTCATAGGACCAACCTGCATTGCCAAGATCTGACCAATTATCATAATCCCAGCGATGGCCACGCACGTAAAGCATGGCATTGATTGAGCTTGATCCGCCGAGCACCTTGCCCCTTGGTTGGTAGCCCGTCCGCCCATTCAGGCCGGGCTGTGGAATGGGTTTAAAAGCCCAATTATTGATCCGTGTCGCCACCATAGCGACAAGTCCGGCCGGACAATGTATCAGTGGATTCGTATCATTGCCGCCTGCCTCCAAAAGACATACAGATATGTTTGGATCTTCGCTAAGACGACTGGCGAGAACGCAACCGGCTGAACCGCCACCGATGACGATATAGTCGTATGTATTATCCATGGGATAGCCCTTGTATAAATCGATTAGAGTCCAGACTGGAAGGATACAATCCATTCAAAAAGCATGTCGCCGATCCCACTGCAGTCTGCGCTAAGCCCCGCTTATGCGGGGTTTTTCATGTCCGATCATTTTTCCAGCAGATATTTCTTCCAGAACATCATTTCGGCTGCACCGTAATAATCGCTGTTGGGTTTCTTGCGGAAGCCGTGGCCTTCATCCTTGAACATCAGGAACCAGACATCCCCGCCGTTGCCGCGGACCGCTTTCACCATCTGTTCGGCCTCGGTGTAGGGTACCCGCGGGTCGTTG
>CAJBZC010000374.1 GCA_903959965.1 uncultured bacterium | reverse complement strand
GCCGATGTATTTGGTATGCAGGAATTTTTCGAAGATTACGCCCTGGTTGAGTTTTTCAAGGATCCGTTTCTTTTTGTCGAAGGACAGGGGCCGGTGAAAATCGTGTTCGATCTCACGTACCAGGAAGTCAATCTTTTCCTGATCAGATATGTATTTGTATTCGACCCCAACGTGGTTGACGTAGCAACGGTTCAGGTGTGCCAGGATGTCGCGGAGGCTAACCGTTCCGAGTCCGATGAGATTTCCGGCATGAAACGGCCTATCCAAATCGGTTTCTTCGAGTCCGAAGAAGCCCAGATCAAGATTCGCACCCCGATCCTTTCTCGGTCTGATGGGATTGGTGAGTGCAATCAGGTGTCCCTTATTCCGATACCCCAGGATGAGGCGATAGGCCCCAAGCTCCCTACGCCAGTTAGTATCAGCGGATAGATCCTTAACCGGAAGTTTATCTGCATCAAAGGCCCCGGGGGCGTGGGTGACAGCGAAGTCGAATCCTTCAAAAAATCGCCTCAGATCAGGATCCACGGCGTTTGCATCTGCCCTGAACAACCGATATTGCTGTTCGACATATGACGGATGCGCGCTGGTGATGTACGAAAAATCTTTCATGCGTGCTGGAAATGGGATTGGCGGTATACCAAACAGATTTGCAAATATCGGTCAAATTAAGTTCACCCCGAAACCGGAGTGCTATGCATGTTTGGAATGTATGTCCACCACAGGGTTGGCAAAGCCGTCAGACATTGGAGCTTTTCTGGAGGCAGCGAAGAAAAAAGATCACAGATCATCCTAAAAAAACGCATCGATTTGGTAAATCGGTTAGTGATCATTAACTTTGCCGTCCGAAAATTTTAGAAAAGAAAGAACATGGCAAACCATAAGGCTACTAAGAAAGATGTTCGTCAGGTATCCAAGCGCAGGGCTCGGAATAGGTATCAGGGCAAGACGACCCGCAATGCCATTCGCGACCTCAGGGCACTGACCGACCTCACTGCAGCCGGAGAGAAACTGGCCAGCGTGATCAGCAAGATCGACAAGCTTGCCAAGCGTGGTGTCATTCACAAGAATAAGGCCAGCAACCTGAAGAGCGCGCTCACGCTCAAGGTTAATGCGCTCGCTTCCAAGTGATTGGTGCAATCCCGACATATTTGGACCGCTTCCCTCCGGAGCGGTCTTTTTTTGTTTTCGGACACTGATTCATTTCTATGAACGATTTCGGATGTCCGGATTTCCCGGGGGGGACCTGAACCTCCAGGATTTCATAACTTAGCGATCAATTATGACGGAAAAGGTACTCATTCTCGACTTCGGATCTCAATACACGCAGTTGATCGCCCGGGCGGTCAGGGAAGCCAACGTCTATTGCGAGATCATCCCATATCATAAAACTTTTGAGTTTACATCAGACATCAAGGGCATCATTCTGTCTGGCTCTCCGTTTTCAGTAAACGACGAGCGGGCTCCGATGGTCGATGTCAGAGCCATGGCTGCTCAGCGCCCGGTACTCGGCATTTGTTATGGGGCCCAGCTCACCGCTAAGTTGTCGGGCGGCCGTGTGGAACGTTCTGAGAAGCGGGAATATGGCAGGGCTCATCTGCAGATTTGTGAACAGGATGCCTTGTGGAATGGGGTTTCTGAGCAATCCCAGGTCTGGATGAGTCACGGCGATTCCATTCTCGAGTTGCCCTCCGGCTTCGAGGTCCTGGCCACGACGGAGTCCATCCCGGTGGCGGCCTTCAGACGCAATGGAGGCGAACATCCCCTCTATGGTTTCCAGTTTCATCCGGAAGTATATCACTCGGAGCAGGGAAGGCAGATGTTGAAGAATTTCCTGACCAGCATCTGTGGATGCAGTGGTGACTGGACCCCTGCACATTTCATCACCGATACGGTGGCGGCGCTTCGGGCACAGATCGGAGATGGCCGCGTGGTGATGGCGCTGAGCGGTGGGGTTGATTCCACGGTGGCGGCGACGCTGATATCCCGTGCCATCGGCGACCGGCTCTTCGGAATTTTCGTGGATAACGGACTACTGCGGAAGAATGAATTCCAGCAGGTGCTTGACAGCTACGCCAAACTCTCGCTCAATGTAAAGGGCGTTGATGCACGGGAACATTTCTATACCAAGCTGGCCGGACAAACCAGTCCGGAGACCAAGCGCAAGATCATCGGGGCCACCTTCATCGATATATTCGACCGCGAAGCGCATGCACTTCAAAACATAGATTTCCTGGGCCAGGGCACCATCTATCCGGATGTGATCGAGAGCGTATCGGTTCATGGCCCTTCGGTTACGATCAAATCGCACCACAATGTGGGCGGATTACCGGAAACTATGAAACTCTCCCTGGTAGAGCCTCTGAGATACCTGTTCAAGGACGAGGTCAGGAAAGTAGGGCTGGAGTTGGGCATACCAGCGGAAATGCTGTTTCGTCATCCCTTCCCCGGTCCGGGATTGGGCATTCGAATCCTCGGGGAAGTAACGGAAGAGAAGGCCCGGCTGCTGCAGGATGCGGATGATATTTATATCGGCGGACTTCGGGAGAGCGGATTGTACGACAAAGTATGGCAGGCCGGAGCGATCCTGCTGCCCGTGAAAAGCGTGGGGGTGATGGGTGATGAACGAACATACGAATACACCGTGGCGTTAAGGGCGGTAACTTCCGTGGATGGTATGACAGCAGACTGGGCGCACCTGCCTTATGAATTTCTGGGCAGGATCTCCAATGAGATCATCAACCGGGTTCGGGGCATCAATCGTGTCGTGTACGACATCAGCAGTAAGCCGCCTGCAACCATCGAGTGGGAATAAGCATCTTTTGAGCATATATCCCCGCCTCATGAAGCACATCACCGCCTGCCTGATTTTTTTGTTAATGACCGCCGGCATCCTTCGGGGCCAGGAGCAACCCATTTACAAGGTGGGCGTATTCCTGCCGTTACACCTCGATTCTGCCTTTGATGAAACAGGGACTTACCGATATGGCAAGGGATTCCCTCGGCAGTCACTACCCGGACTGGAATTTTACCTGGGTTCAGAGTTGGCCATCGACTCGCTTCAATCTGAAAGGCGGGAACGGCTGGATATCAGGGTTTATGACATAAGGAGTCGTGATGGACAGTTGTCTGTTTTGACGCGTATGCCGGTGATGGATTCCCTGGATCTGATCATCGGACAGGTGGCGGGAACCGAATACCTGCAACTGGCCCGTATCGCAAGGGAGAAGGACATCCTCTTTGTAAGTGCCACCTTTCCGAACGACGGCGGCATCAAATCATCTCCGCAGGTATTTCTGGCCAATGCGAAACTCAATACGCATCTGCTGGCCATGTTCAATCACATTCTGGCGGATTACAACGGAAAGAACATCATATGGCTGCGCCGCAGCAACCCTGCGGATGACCGCGTGGCAGAGGTCTTCAAACAACTCAACGCGGAAAAAGGAAACACGCTCAGGTACCGCACGCAGCTTGTACCTGACACCTTCTCGGAAGTTCACATCCTTCCGCTGATCGACAGCAACAAACAGAACGTCATCATAACCGGGAGCCTGGATGAGAAATTTGCGCTACAACTTGGACGCAACTGTCTTCGGATTCCGACGGCCTATCCCGTACATGTGATCGGCATGCCAACCTGGGAGGGCATTACAGATCTACGCACATCAGAGTTCCATCCGCTGTCAATGGAATACAGTGCCACACTCTATCGTCCCAGGCTGGACAGCTGGCGGGCCCGGATGGAAGAGCTGTACCGAAAACGTACATTCAGCAAGCCCAGCGACATGGTTTACCGGGGATTTCAGACGACCTATCACTTTGTGGGCCTGCTGATGAAATATGGGAGAAAAGGAATGCGCGGTCAGATAAATGAACGCGCATCCAAGCATGTATCAGATTTCGATTTTCAACCGGTGAGATGGAGCAAAAGCGGAGAGATCCCGGATTATCACGAAAACAAACGGATCTACATCATCGGAAGGCATTTCGGACATACGAGGCTTTTGAACTGACCCGACATTACCGCCCCGAGTTATTGTCAACCTGCCGTTGAATCTGCCGATTACTATCACAGAACCTTTAGCGCTCCGATACGTTCCTTTTGGGTTGATACCTTCATGATCCGGTTTACTGAACACGGCCTCTACTGCGAGGCCGGAGACTTCCACATAGACCCCTGGCGACCTGTCAGATCCGCCGTCATCACGCATGCGCACAGCGACCATGCCCGGACCGGGCATTCCGGATATCTCTGTGCCGCATCGGGACTGAGTGTCCTGAGATCCAGACTAGGCGTTCAATCCTACGAAACGGCCGATTGGGGCGAACCGGTTTTTAGAAACGGCGTGCGGATTTCATTTCATCCATCAGGACATATCATCGGATCGGCACAGGTCCGGATTGAATACAGAGGTGAAGTCTGGGTGATCAGTGGAGATTACAAAACTGAGAACGACGGCATCAGCGGATGTTTCGAACCGGTGAAATGCCACACATTCGTAACGGAATCCACTTTCGGACTACCTGTCTACCGCTGGCGTCCGCAGTCGGTTGTTTATGATGAGATCCGGACCTGGGTGGCCGCCCAGCTTGATCAGGGGCGCAGCGCGGTGCTTCAGGCATACAGCCTGGGCAAGTCGCAACGCCTGATCGATGCATTGAGGCCCTTTGCGGGGCGTATCTTCGCGCATGGTGCCATTCTTCAGATACAGGAAGCCCTTAAAGCAGATGGTCATGATTTCCCGGAAGTGATGCGCCTGTCCGAGGACATCCCGGCGGAAAGAAGAAAGGCCTGCATCTTCATAACGCCGGCTCCCATTGAAACCCTGAGGGCCTCCCGACTGATCGGCCCATGGCGATCGGCCAGATGCAGCGGCTGGATGCATGTCCGCGGAAATCGGCGGCGCGAGGGTGGGGATAAGGGATTTGTGCTGAGCGATCATGCCGACTGGGAGGGTTTATGTGCCGCGGTCAAGGCTACCAAGGCGCAGCGTGTTTTTGTGACCCACGGCTTTCAATCCATTTTCAGCAGATATCTCAACGAAACAGGCATCGAGGCCCATGAAGTGCAGACCAGTTTTGGAGGTGAGGAAGAGACAGACATCACGCCAGATAACCCCTCCAATCAAATATGAGCAACATGTCGATCGATCCATCATACCCTGAGACGGAGACACGCAGAGACGGGTTCATACACTTCGCCAGGTTGCTGATGGAATTGGGCGAGACCGGTTCAACCCGGGAGAAAACCGATTTGCTGATCCAATATTTCAGGTCTGCGCCATCCGGAGATCTGGCCTGGACCCTGGGTTTGTTCACGGGTCGAAAACTGAAAAGACAGATCCGGACCCGTCAGCTGGCCGAATGGCTGACGGAATGGCGTGGTATCCCGGGCTGGCTCTTTGAGGAAAGTTATCATCATGTAGGTGATCTCGCCGAGACCCTGGCCCTGCTCGATCCATCTACCGGTGGCGGTCAGCCGGAGGGGAATCTCTCTGATATCATGTCGAAACTGCAAGGCATTCCTAACATATCCGACGAAGAAAAGGCCGCATTGATCCGCAACACATGGGCGGACATGAGCGGATCCCAAAAATTCGTCTTCAACAAACTGCTGACCGGCGGCTTTCGCGTTGGTGTTTCGGCCCAGCTGGTGATACAGGCGCTGGCAAAGGTTTATGAGACCGAACCCGCAGTCATCGCACATCGGATCAGCGGCGAATGGGATCCTGCCAGCACCGATGCGGATGCCATGCTGCGGGGAGAGGGCCGTTCGTTCGATCTCTCAAGGCCCTATCCCCTTTTCCTGGCATACCCGGTGGAAGGCGGGCCGGAGGATCTCGGACATCCTTCCGAATGGCATGCAGAATGGAAATGGGACGGGATACGCGGGCAGGTCATCCTTCGTTCGGGCACCTGGTCGGTCTGGAGCCGTGGGGAAGAACTGATGACCGATAAGTTTCCGGAATTTGAGGCCTGGCGTTCATTACTTCCTGATGGGACAGTACTCGACGGAGAAATCATGGCGATGCGGGACGGCAAGCCCCTGCCCTTTTCAATCTTGCAGACCCGCATCGGCCGGACACGCCTGTCTGCAAGATTACTGAAGGATGCTCCGGTGGGATTCATGGCCTTCGACGTACTCGAATCCGGCGGTGAAGACTGGAGAATGCGCCCTTTTTCTGAACGGAGGGCCCGGCTAACCGAATTGGTGAAAGCCGTCGGTCAACCAGGCCTGCAGTTTTCCGAGACTGTTCCCTTTACCGACTGGGAGGAACTGACCCTGCGCAGGCGTGAGGCCCGGGAACGCGGAAGTGAGGGGTTGATGCTCAAGCGAATGGATTCTGTGTATCAGGCCGGACGCAGGCGGGGCGACTGGTGGAAATGGAAACTGGAACCTATGACGGTGGACGCCGTGCTCGTGTATGCACAAAAGGGGCATGGCAGGCGCAGCAATCTGTATACAGATTACACATTCGCCGTGCGTGACGAGGATCGGCTGGTAGTTTTTGCGAAGGCCTATTCCGGTCTGACGGACAAGGAGTTCAGGGAGGTCGATGCCTTTGTCAAGCGCAACGCGATCGAAAAATTCGGTCCTGTTCGAACGGTGAAGCCGGAACTTGTCTTTGAGATCGCCTTCGAAGGGATCAGTGAAAGCAAAAGACACAAGGCCGGTATAGCTGTTCGATTTCCGAGGATGCATCGATGGCGCACGGATAAAAAGCCGGAGGAGATCAACACGCTCTCAGACTTGAAAAGAATGCTGGAGCAATATGGGAGCCATACATCGCCGGGGGATGGGGTATCCTGAGGCCTTACGATCGGCGCCAAACCCAAAAACTATCTATCGTTAATATACTGATTTTTCTTCATATAAATAAAAGCATTGGATATTACCGACATGGAGCAAAGTCCCGGATGGAGCCAGGTCATCGCCTGGTTGCAAGGGCGTGACCGCCAGCCGTTTCCGTTTCAGGTGCAGACCTGGCAGGAAATGATGGCTGGCCACAGCGGGATTGTGAATGCCCCGACCGGTTGCGGAAAAACCTATGCTGTTTTTCTGGGTTCCGTTATCCGGTTCATCAATGCCCATCCTGTCGACTGGCAGACCCGAAGAAACAACGGGCTTCGGCTTTTATGGGTCACTCCGCTCCGGGCATTGGCCAAGGATATCGGCCGGGCGATGGAGGAAGTCATTTCCGAGTTGGGCATGTCTTGGCGGGTTGGCATTCGTAACGGGGACACCTCCAGCAGCGAACGGCAGCGTCAGAAGAGAAACATGCCCGAAGTGATGATCATCACGCCCGAGAGCCTGCATCTGTTGCTGGCTCAGAAGGGATATGCGGAAACCTTTCGTCTTCTGGAAACTGTGGGGGTGGATGAATGGCATGAACTGATCGGAGGGAAACGGGGTGTGCTCGTGGAGCTGGCCCTCAGCCGGATCACGGCGATCAGGAACAGGCTGTCCGTTGATCAATCGGAAACAACAGATACCGGCTGCATGGTCTGGGGAATATCTGCCACGATCGGCAATCTGGAAGAGGCCAGGGATGTGCTGCTGGCGCCCATACTAACGACCACGAATAACCGAAAAAAGGAGAAAAACGGCATCATCATCCGCGCCGTGACGGACAAGCGGGTAGAAGTGCAGGCCATCTTCCCGGAGGAGATCGAGAAATATCCATGGGCGGGGCATCTGGGAATCAAACTGGCGCCGAAGGTGGTGCCGATCGTCGAATCGGAACGAACGAGTCTGATCTTCATCAATACCCGGGGCATGAGTGAAACCTGGTATCAGACCCTGCTGGATGTGGCACCGCAATGGGCGGGCGCCATCGCCCTGCATCACGGAAGCATCGAACAGGAACTGCGGGAATGGGTCGAAGATGCCCTGCACGAGGGGACATTAAAGGCGGTGGTATGCACCTCGAGCCTGGACCTGGGGGTTGACTTCCGACCGGTGAGTACGGTCTTGCAGGTGGGGTCGCCGAAGGGCGTGGGTCGGTTCCTGCAGCGGGCCGGTCGAAGCGGACATCAACCCGGGGAAGTCAGCCGCATCTATTTTCTGCCCACTCACTCGCTGGAACTGGTGGAAGTGGCGGCCCTAAAGGAGGCCATCCGGGAAGGTACGATCGAGCATCGACAGCCGGCAGAGCGTTGTTTTGATGTATTGATCCAATATCTGTGCACACTCGCGGTGTCTGACGGGTTTGTGCCAATGGAGATCTGGGAAGAGGTCAGATCCACCTGGTGTTATCGGGATATGACGGAGGATGAATGGTCTGCCGCACTCATATTTCTTCGCGACGGAGGACAGGCCCTTCGTCAGTACGACGAATACAAGAAGATCGAGGTGGAGGACGGGCGATGGAGGATAACGAATCGGAAGATTGCCATGCGCCATCGGTTACATATTGGCACGATCGTGAGTGATGCGATGTTGAAAGTGAAGTTTATAACGGGTGGACATGTGGGAGTGATCGAAGAGTGGTTCATATCCAAATTGTTGCCGGGTGACGTTTTTACACTAGCTGGCAGAAAGCTGGAGTTTGTCATGATCCGAGATATGACCGTGCTGGTGAGGAAATCGAATGCGAAGAAATCGATCGTTCCAAGTTGGATGGGCGGTCGGATGCCGCTTTCATCACATCTGGGTCGGATGCTCCGCATCAAACTCGAAGAAGCAGGACGTGGCCTGACGCATGAACCAGAGCTAAAGGCGTTGCAGCCGTTGATGCAGCTGCAGCGGGAACTTTCTCAAATCCCGGATCGGGATGAGCTGCTGATCGAGCACATAGAGACGAAGGACGGTTTTCATCTGTTTGTGCATACGTTCGAGGGCAGGCTGGTGAACGAGGCGATGGCTGCCATCCTAGCCTGGCGGATCAGTCGTATCCATCCGATTACTTTTTCCTTCGCGATGAATGATTACAGTTTCGAGTTATTGAGCGACCAGCCCATCCCGCTGGACGACAGCAATGCCTATGAACTATTTTCTCCTGATCATCTGACCGAGGATATTCAGCGCAGCGTCAACGCTACAGAGATGGCCAAGCGAAAGTTCCGGGACATCGCCGTGATTGGCGGCTTGGTATTCCAGGGCATGCCCGGGGAACAGAAAAAGGCCCGACATCTACAATCATCAACTTCGCTGCTTTTCCAGGTATTTCAGGAGTACGACCCTGGCAATATACTGTTGCGGCAAGCCTATCAGGAGGTGTTTGATCATCAGATGGAAGAAGTCCGACTTCGGGAGATGCTTGACCGAATCGCCCATGGACGCATCGTGATCACCTATCCGGAGCGGCTGACTCCGTTCAGTTTTCCGGTGAAAGTGGACAGTATGCGGGAGAGCATGTCGTCCGAGAAACTTGAGGACCGGGTCAGGCGCATGCAGGAACAGCTGGAACGCTGAGGTCCGGAACTCTCCAAGAGTTGAGAACTCTCCAAGAGTTGAGAACTCTCCAAGAGTTAAGAACTCTCCAAGAGTGGGGTAACTCTCCAAGAGTTGAGAACTCTCCAAGAGTGGGGTAACTCTCCAAGAGTTGAGAACTCTCCAAGAGTGGGGTAACTCTCCAAGAGTTGAG
>CAJBZC010000373.1 GCA_903959965.1 uncultured bacterium | reverse complement strand
TGTGGACAATCGTGTCCGATATGTCGAGTTATCCAGGAATTTCGGCCATCAGAATGCGATCAAGGCGGGGTTGGATCACACGGATGCGGATATTCTGATCATGATGGACTGTGATTTGCAGCACCCACCGGGGCTGATCTGCGAAATGCTTAAGTGGTACGAGCAGGGTTATGATATCGTACGCACCCGACGTCGTCAGGCACCCCATGAAGGCATGGTCAAACAGGTCACCTCCCGGATGTTCTATCGCATGCTCCGATCCGTTTCGGATATCGATATCGAGGAAGGCTCGGCGGATTTCAGGCTTGTCAGCGGGAATGCGATCGCCCAGCTGAGAAATTTCGGGGAGTATGATCTTTTCTACCGCGGACTCATTAAGTGGATGGGATTCAAACAGGTCAGTTTGGATTACGAACCTTCCCCCCGGTATTCCGGGGAAACCAAGTATTCGATCCGCAAGATGATCGGTTTTGGATTGAGAGGCGTGACTTCGTTCAGCACCCGCCCATTGTATTTTTCCGCCTACATGGGTGTTTGTCTGTCCTCCCTCTCGCTGCTCTATATCCCGTATGTTATTTATGCGTTGTGCAACGGCATGGCCATCCATGGATGGGCTTCCGTCATTGTCACCATCGTTTTCTTTGGAGGGATCAATCTGTTGATCCTGGGTATCATCGGCATTTACATCGCGAAGATGTTCTACCAGACCAAGCGCAGGCCACATTATATCATAAAGGAGTCAAATTTGTGAAACCCGCGCTGCTGCTGAGTTTTGATGTCGAAGAGTTCGACATGCCGCTGGAATACGGACATCCCATCGATGCGCGCAGACAACTGGACATCGGTTTTGAGGGTTTGCACCGCATCATCCCTTTTCTCTCGTTGCCCCATGTGCGGACAACCCTGTTCACAACCGCCCATTTTGCGGAAAGCTATGCCGAAAAGATCCGCAGCCTGGCCAATCGGCATGAGATCGCCTCGCATACCTGGCATCATAGTCGATTTGATACCAGCGATCTGCTGAACTCAAGGCTCCGGCTCCAGGAAATCGCCGGACAGCCGGTCTCAGGACTCCGTATGCCCCGGATGCGGGCCATCCCCATGGCCGATGTGATCGCTGCGGGCTATGAATATGATGCATCGCTGCATCCCACCTGGCTGCCGGGCAGGTACAATAACCTGGATCGACCGCGTACGATAAATCGGGAAGAGGGAATGCTTCGGTTGCCCGCTTCCGTTAGTCCGATGTTTCGCATTCCGCTTTTCTGGCTTGGTTTCAAAAATTATCCCTATCATATTTATTTGCACCTGGTGCGTCGCGTCCTGCGGGCGGATGGTTATGCCAGTCTTTATTACCATCCCTGGGAGTTCACGGATGTCCGAGGTTTTGGTCTGCCGGGTTATACGATCCGTGGTTGCAGAGGTTGGTTACTGGAGCGACTCTACAGGCTCTCGGATGATCTGAAGGATGAGGTGGATTTCATCCCGATGAAGGAATATATCTGCAGGCAAAACATGTCTTCTGAATGAATTGGGAGAGCGGCATGGGTTGCCGAACTTTGTAGGTTGACCGATGTTGAACATATTGAAGTCAGCCCCTTGTAATATGACCAGCCCATTTCGTTTCGAACACAGCTATCAATCCCTCGGCGATGCCTTTTTTGAAAGACGGGATCCGGAACCTGCAAAGCATCCTCATGTTGTATTGTTCAATCAGGCCCTGGCCGAAAACCTAGGCCTGCCGTCAGATGCTGTGCCAGAAGAGGAGTGGGCGAAATATCTCTCCGGAAGTATCCTGCCACCGGGGAGTTCACCCATCGCACAGGCCTATGCGGGGCATCAGTTCGGTGGTTTCACGATCCTGGGCGATGGTCGAGCCATCCTGCTTGGAGAGCATATCACCCCCGATGGCCGGCGTGTGGACATTCAGTTAAAAGGTGGCGGCATTTCCCGATACTCGCGGCGGGGCGACGGGCGTGCGACACTGAGGGCGATGCTTCGCGAGTATCTGATCAGCGAAACCATTCATCATCTGGGGATTCCTTCTACCAGAAGTCTGGCGGTGACCACCACGGGACTGCCCGTCTATCGGGAACGCGTACACGAAGGGGCCGTACTCACCCGCATTGCCGCCAGTCATATCCGGGTAGGAACCTTCGAATACGTCAAGCATATGCTGGATGATACCGCCCTTCATAAGCTGGTGTCATATACCCTGCATCGTCACTATCCGGACATTCCGGAGGGCCCGAATCCCGGACTCACGCTGCTGGATGCCTTGATGGAAAGACAACTCGACCTGATTGTACACTGGATGCGGGTAGGGTTCATCCACGGAGTCATGAATACCGATAACATGAGCATGGCCGGAGAAACGATCGACTATGGCCCCTGTGCGTTCATGAACGCCTACAGGCCCGGGACCGTCTTCAGTTCCATCGACACGCATGGACGATATGCGTATGCCAACCAGCCTCCTGTGGCCCAGTGGAATCTGGCGGTGCTGGCCGGGACCCTGTTGACACAGATAGATCCTAAGGAGGAAACCGCCATCAAGCGGGCTCAGTTGCTGTTGAACTCCTTCCCTGAAAGGTACCTGTCCAAATGGCAGCGGATGATGAATGCCAAGCTCGGACTCACGGATCTGAGGCCTGAAGATCGCAGCCTGGTCGACGATCTGCTGTCTTGGATGGAGTCACGCAGCGCTGACTATACCCAAACCTTCCTGGCTCTGGAGTTGGATGGAAAACTGTCAGAGATGCATCCGGAAGACACGCAACTGCAAGAATGGCTGGTCCGTTGGTCCAACAGGATGGAAGCACAGCCGGGTGGGAAAGAGGTATCGCTGGAATCTATGCGCTCAGTCAATCCTGCCTTCATTCCCCGAAATCACCTGGTCGAACAAGCCCTCGATCAGGCGGAAAAAGGAGACCTGGATCCCCTAAATGCACTGCTCGGAAAGGTGGCCAATCCTTACGATCGTTCCTGGTCAACGATCGATGATACCATCGTTCCTCCAGGTCATGATGACAAATACCAGACCTTTTGCGGGACCTGATCCTGTTGTCGCTACCCACGTTTACAATCCCCATTCATGGATCAGGGCAAGAGATAGAACAATCGGAATCCCAGAGGAAGCAGAAAATAGATACCATTCCGCCGAAGACTGAACATACGGGATTCATCTTCCCGACGGAGTTGATCCGGATCGAGTTCAGGACTGACATTCATATAATCGAATTGTTTGAGTCTGAGACCCAGTCCCGCAAATATTTCCATGCCGAATCCTTCCATGGTCCGGTCGAAATAGATTTTCTGATTCCAGACGGTGGCGAGATCGAAATTTTGCTGCCGGCGGGTATAGCCTGCGAGCTTTTCATAGGGCTGTCCGGTAGCATCCGTCAGAAAAATCCAGTTCGAAATATCGGAGTTGTACCTGGCATAGCCGCTCCTGAATCCAAGGGAACCTCTGAATGCCCGTTGTCCAGGCTGATCAGCCTCCGGTTTAACTCCGATGTAAAACCGGATTTCGGGTTGGATCTGAAATCCCTGAGTGAAATCCCGCTCTCCTTCATCGAGTACATTGGTCACCGGATTCAGAAATCTCCAGGTGATTTCGTTGCTCAGTCCTACCCGGGAGCCCAGCGTAAGTTCAGCACCAAATCTCAGGCCTCCATATGGTAGTGCACCGATCGTCAGTGGCTGGGCCGTAAGAAATACGCGATTAGGTTTCCAGTCTGGAAGTATCGGTCGGGCAGATTGTGCAACAACGGGTGTGATCAACAAAAATCCTGCGATCATGCACAACGCGCTCTTCATCGTCTTCATCCTATCATTGTATTTTCTTCAGGTATCTGGGTTGTCTGGGGGAGGAGATATCATAATGCTGCAATCCGTCCTTCACGTAGCAGAACAGGAGGGGAGGAACAGCGATCACATCATAGTAATCATCTGTCCCGGTTTGTTGTCCGTTCAGGGTTTTATCCTGGTCGATGGTTCTGATCACAAACGGCGACCATGGTTTTGTGATATTCAGGATCTTTAGTCCAAATCTGCCATCACAAAGGTAGAGTGTGCTGTCGACCCGATCCATGCCCCGGGGCTGAGGGAAATCGAGGCTCATCCGAAGTAGTGGATTGCGTATGTCACGGTTATCGAAAACCCTGAAGAATCCCCATCCTGCGCCCGAGGTGGTTGTGGCATAGATGACTGAATCGAAGGCGATGATCGGATCACGCGCCAGAAAAACCGGCGGATAGTCGAAGGTGCTGATAGCAACGGGTTTGGCGGCATTCGAGCGTATATCATAAATAAGCATCTGTGCAGCCGAGCCGATGTACAATCTTCCATCCCGGTGATATATGGTCTGAATGGAAGATCCAAGCGCGATGTCATCTGTGATCCGCATGGCGGCGGGATTTGAGGCATCGATCGTTTTCAACCGGTCGTCATCCACGGCGTAGAGATAGGATCCCACGACGACGAGGCGCGACATCGATCCGTTCTTCACCGTGCCGGTGGAGGAGGAAAAGGCATCTGCCCCTTTCTCACAAGACAGGCCGGTCATCAGCAGCGCGATGAGGACGGCAAGTAAATATCTGTTCATAGTTAATGTAGATGGGTTAAGTCATCATCTTACCCGGCATTCTGGATCTTCCACCGTTCCCTTTTCCCAGCGCAGCAGGATGCCGCGCGTGAAGTCAGGGCATTCGAAATAGTCGCCCGGGACGGCATCCGGTGGCACCACGTTGGCTTCCATGATCGACCGGAAAACATTCGGGATGCGGCTCGCGATGTTGACAGTGGTGGCGTTCGGCAGTGACAACGACACGAGGTCCGGTCCGTTGTTGGCGATCAAATGACCGTTCTTCCAGCTGACCTCATAACAGCCCGGGATGTCGATGAATCGCTGCTTGGCCGGATTGGCCGGGTCGGTATAGCTGACGACATGGATGCCGCGGCCTTGCTCCACGAGGAACACCCTGCCGTTTACATAAACGAACTTGCCGGCGTTTACGATGGGCTGCGGCGCCACGGAGTTGATCGTACGGAAAGCGGCAGGGTCCCCGTAAATGGGCTTCCAGGCGATCCGATCGCCAATCCTGGCGCCTCCTTTCACGCAGCCGGAAAGGAGGAAAACAATGCCGATGAACCAACCGGTCGATCTCATGTGTGTGTATTGAAGATTCAAAGTAATGACAAAGTTTAGTGCAACAACGTTGCAAATCATTTTATTGTTCTGTTCATGCGCAGTACATTTACCCAAGCCAGTGTGCATGTGACGGGTGTTGCATGCCAAAGGCGGTCGACCATGCGACAATCAATTCAGGTCATCCTTTGCCTGGCCCTTTTTTGTTCCGGCATCCGTGCGCAGGACTGCGCCTACACGCTTACGGGCAGTATTTCGGATGCAGACACGCGTTCGCCGCTCGACAGGGCGGTCATCCGCATTCGGGAAACGGGTGCAGTCAGCCTCTCGGACGAGGAGGGGCACTACCATTTTTACGGACTCTGTCGGGGTATATACAATGTGGTGATCTCTCATGTGAACTGTGATTCGGTGGTCTTGCGGGTGCGGATCACGGATAACCTCGTCCGTAATGTCGTGCTGCCGCACCGGGTGAATCAGTTGCAGGAAGTGCTGGTGCGCACGACGCGCGAACAGCATCCGGTGACGGTGCGCGAGGAGCTGGACCGTCGTGAAATATCTGAAGCGAGGGTACAAAGACTGGGGGAGATGCTGAGCCGGATCAGCGGGGTGACGGTGCTCCAGACCGGTAACTCGGTGTTCAAGCCGGTCATTCACGGCCTACACAGCCAGCGTGTGTTGATCCTCAACAATGGTGTCCGTCA
>CAJBZC010000372.1 GCA_903959965.1 uncultured bacterium | reverse complement strand
CGGCCTCCGGACGGGGTTCAGGCTCGGTTTTGACGGGTTTTGGTGCTTCCAGGCGGTCGCCATGAAGTTTGAACTCCTTCAATTCCCTGAGATCGATGGCCTTTACGGCGATCTGATAGAATAGATCCAGGGCGGATGACTGTTTATAGAAATTGGTAACCTCTTCGATGTTTTGCTGATGATACGCTGCGCCCAGGGACTCTAACCGGCGCTGAAGGATGTATTTTCCTTCATCTGCGATGCGGCGTTTCTCCTCCTTGAGGGCGTCTTTGATACGCGACTTGGCCTTGGCGGTGACCACCAGGGCGAGCCAGTCATCATTGGGCTTCTGCTTGTTGGAGGTGATGATCTCGATCTGGTCGCCACTGCGGAGCTTATGTCCGATGGGCACCAGCTTGTGGTTTACCTTGGCCCCGATGCATCTGGAACCGACGGCGGTGTGGATGGCGAAGGCGAAGTCGAGGGCTGTTGAGCCGACGGGCAGCATCTTTACGTCGCCCTTAGGCGTGAACACATAGATTTCCTCCGCCAGGAAAGATGTTTTGAAATCCTGGAGGAAATCGATGGAGCTGAGTTCATGGTTTCCGAGGGCCTCCCGGATCTGTCCGAACCACTGGTCGAACCGGTCCCCTTCCTGACCACCCCCTTCCTTGTATTTCCAGTGGGCGGCCAGTCCTTTTTCAGCGATCTCGTTCATCCGGCGGGAGCGGATCTGTATCTCGACCCATTTCCCCTGCGGCCCCATCACTGTCGTGTGCAAGGCCTCGTATCCGTTCGATTTCGGATTGCTGAGCCAGTCACGCAGTCGTTCCGGGGAGGGTGTGTACATATCTGTGATGAAGGAATAGATCTTCCAGCAGTCCTCCTTTTCCTTTTCCTGCGGGCCGTCGACGATAATGCGGATGGCAAAAAGGTCGTACACTTCCTCAAATTCCACCCCTTTTTTCTTCATCTTGCTCCAGATGGAGTGGATCGATTTGGGGCGACCATAGATTTCGTAGACAAATTCAGCCCGATCCATCTTTTCTCGGATGGGTCGGATGAATTCGTTGATATAGCGGGTGCGTTCGCGTTTGGTATCGGCGAGCTTACGGGCAATGTCTCGGTAGATGTCCGGCTCCAGGTATTTCATTGCCAGGTCTTCCATCTCGGTCTTGATGGCATACAGGCCCATTCTGTGGGCCAGCGGAGCGTATATGTAAACCGTTTCGGAGGAGACCTTGAGTTGTTTTTCGCGTTTCATGCTGTCGAGCGTCCGCATGTTATGCAGGCGATCGGCCAGTTTGATCAGGATCACCCTCGGGTCGTCTGTCAGGGTAAGAAGGATCTTCCGGAAGTTTTCGGCCTGACGTGATGTGCTGGTATCTTCTACCGTTGAGATCTTGGTGAGTCCGTCGATGATTCGGGCGATTTCGGTTCCGAACTCCCGCTCGACATCTTCGAGGGTGATGTCTGTGTCTTCCACGGTGTCGTGGAGCAGGGCGCAGATGGTGGAACGGATGCCCAGTCCTATTTCCTCGACACAGATGCGCGATACGGCCAGGGGGTGAAATATGTACGGCTCTCCACTTTTACGGCGCATGGTCTTGTGTGCATCCACCGCCATTTCGAAGGCCCGGCGCAGCAGACCTTTATCACCCGCTTTGACCTTGGGCTTGAGGAATTTGAGCAGGGCGCGGTACTGGCGTACGATCTCCTTCTTTTCCTGTTCCTCCGTCAGGCTGTAGCGGGGCAATGCCTGTATCGATTCCTGCATGTCCATGAATTCAAATTTACTGAAAAACGGGCGGACGTGGATAATGTGTAGGGAATCCAATACCTTTGCCGCCCTGAAAGACCATGACAGGTTACAGTCATCGCATCTCAGGTGCGTTCTGAGACCCTGGAATTTCATGCGGGTGTGGTGAAATTGGCAGACACGCCAGACTTAGGATCTGGTGCCGCAAGGCTTGGGGGTTCGAGTCCCTTCACCCGCACCTCACCCCGACAACGGCGAAGGCCGGCATCGGGGTCTGTCCGAAAACATAGCAAGACAGCATTCAGAAAACAGCAAGTATGCCAACAGTTAACCGGGAGCAGACAGCGCTCCTCACAGACAAGATCAGTGTGACCGTGACGAAGGAAGACTACATGCCCGCCTTCGAAAAATCACTGAAGAACTACGCCAAGAATGCCAACATCCCTGGATTCCGTAAGGGTATGGTACCTGCCGGTATGATCCGCAAGATGTATGGTGGGGCGGTATTCAGCGAGGAAGTGCTTCGTTCCGTAGAGCGCGCCCTGATGGGTTATCTGCAGCAGGAGAAGCTGGACATCTTCGCCCAGCCGCTGCCTTCGGCCGACAACGACCCCGACAAACTCGATGTCAATACACCCGGTGACTATGTGTTCAATTTCGAAGTCGGTCTGAAGCCTGAGTTCAAGGTAGTAGATCTGGCCGGTAAAAGCGTCACCAAATACAAGGTTGACGTGACAGATACCATGGTGGAGGTAGAATCTGAGCGCATGCGCATGAAGTCAGGCAATATGACCGAGCCTGAGGAGGTTGCTTCAGAAGAACATATCCTGAACGTGATGTTCCTGCCCTGTGATGCAGAAGGAAATGTTGCAGAAGGTGCCACGGCGGTGGAGAACTCACTGCTGGTGAAATATTTCAGCCCGGCCTTCCAGCCAAAGCTGATGGGTCTTAAGAAAGATGACAGCGTTATCCTCCAGTTGACTGAAGCTTTCGAGGAGAAGGAGCGCGAGTGGCTAATCACCGATCTGAAGCTCGACAAGGAGGATCCCGCTTCCCTCCAGCAATGGTTTAAGATGACCATCGCCAAGGTGGGTTTCGTCGAGAAGCGTGAACTGAATGAGGATTTCTTCAACGAAGTGATGCCTGGCAAGGAAATCAAGACGGAGGAAGAATACCGCGCCCAAATAAAGGCCGATATACAGCAGTACTGGGATACGCAGGCCGATAATCACCTGCAACACGAACTTTATCATATCCTCAATGAGCAGACTCAGATGGAATTCCCCGAGGGTTTCCTTCGTCGCTGGATGATGGAAGGTCAGGAGAAGCCCAAGTCGGCCGAAGAAGTGGAGGCGGAATTCCCGACCTTCCGCAATCAGTTGCGGTGGACCCTGGTGAGTGATCGGATCGTTCAGGATCAAGGCATTCAGGTAGGCCGGGAAGAAGTGATGAACCAGCTCCGCATGCAAGTCCTGAGCTATTTCGGCGGCATGAACCTGGGCGGTGCCAATCTCGACTGGATCGACGGGTATGTTGAGCGCATGATGAAGGACGAGCAGCAGGTGGACGGCGCTTATCGCCGCGTGCTGACCGAGAAGATCTTCCAGTGGGCTGCGACACAAGTTGTGCCGGTTGAAAAAGTGGTGAGCGAGGATGAATTCTCCAAGGAGCTGGAAGCGCACCGCCACGAGCATTGATTGCAGTAGTAGTATAAATATTCATTTACATCGATTTCCTGATGTATCAACGGGGTGTGGCATGTCCATACCCCGTTTCTTTTCCCCATGATGCCGTACATTAGGAAAAAATATTCCTATGCCTGCACGTCGTCAGTTTATCCGATCGATGGTCGCCGCCGGCGGCCTGATGACTTTTTCCTCTTTTCGGGAAAAGTCGGCCGTCATAGAAAAACCCGGTCCGACCCGGATCCGCTTTTCGGTGATCAACATCAATCACGGACATATCTATGGCATGACAAATGCCCTGATGGCAGGTGGGGGCGAGTTGGTCGCTGTGTATGCAAAGGAGCCTGACCTGCTGGCTGGCTTCGTGAAAGCCTATCCAACAGTCAAGGTGGCGAAAGATCCCCGTGAGATCCTGGAAGACAAAAGCATACAAGTGATCCTGAGTTCTGGCATCCCCTCTACACGCGCCCCGTTGGGCATTGAGGTCATGAAGCACGGGAAGGACTACCTGGTGGACAAGCCGGGGATCACCTCACTGGAGCAGTTGGCGGCAGTCCGCAAGGCGCAGAAGGAGACCAAACGCATCTATTCGATCATGTACAGCGAGCGGTTCGAGAACCGGGCGACGATCAAGGCGGGCGAGCTGGTGAGGGCAGGCGCGATCGGAAAAGTGGTGCAGACCATCGGCACAGGACCTCACAGGATGAACCCGAAATCGAGGCCGGAATGGTTCTTTGATAAGAAGTACTTCGGTGGGATCATAACGGATATCGGATCTCATCAGATGGACCAGTTTCTGCATTTCACGGGATCGACGGAAGCGGAGGTGGTGGCCTCGCAGGTTGGGAATGTCCATCATCCTCAGTACCCGGCATTTGAGGATTTCGGGGATGTGATGATGAGAGGTAATGGCGGCTCCGGGTATCTGCGGGTTGACTGGTTCACACCCGACGGGCTGAAGACCTGGGGAGACGGGCGGTTGACGATCCTGGGCACGGACGGGTTCATTGAGATCCGAAAGAATATTGACATCGCGCGGCTGGATCGCGGGAATCAGCTGTACATGGCCAACAAGAAAGAGACGGTGCACATCGACTGCAATGATGTGGCCCTGCCGTTTGGCCGGCAATTTGTGGATGATGTCCTGAACCGGACGGAGACGGCCATGACGCAGGCGCATTGTTTCCTGGCGACGGAGCTGGCATTGAAGGCGCAGCGGAATGCTAGGCGGTTATGAACGATCCAGGGTCTCGAGGAAACATTTGATGTCTTTTTGACAGGCAGCGCAACGAGCCACTGGAACGATGTTTTGATTGAAATCACTGACTCCGATGGTTTCTTCAAATCATGAGGATCATTTTTGTGGGTGATCCGTCACCGTTGGACTGCCGAAATGTCTTGTCCATGAGTTTAGCATGGATTTTGGGAAGAGGATATCGTAACTTGCAGATTCATCCAGAAAACCCTTTATATGAACCTTGGTAAGGAGTTCGAGAAGTTTGCGGTCAAGGGCAGAGGCATTGGCAGCCATACCCTTCACGGATATGCGAATCACGTGGTGACGAACCTGACCCCGAACATCATCGAGGAGCGTCCGATGAACGTGGCGGTGATGGACGTATACAGCCGTCTGATGATGGACAGGATCATCTTTCTGGGCTATCCGATCACGGACGAAGTGGCCAACATCATCACGGCGCAGTTGCTGTTCCTGGACAGCACGGATCGGTCTCGCGACATACAGATGTATATCAACAGCCCGGGTGGTTCCGTCTATTCGGGCATGGGCGTGTACGACACCATGCAGTATGTAACCCCGGATGTGTCAACCATCTGCATTGGCGTAGCAGCGAGCATGGCCGCGGTACTAATGTCTGCAGGTACGCATGGCAAGCGCACGGCGCTGAAACATTCGCGGATCATGATGCATCAGCCGAGTGCGGGTGCGGGCGGACAGGCCAGCGACATTGAGATCACGGTAGCGCAGGTGAAGAAGCTGAAGCATGAACTTTATGAGGTGGTATCCCAGCATAGCGGTCAGCCAGTAGAACGTATCGCGGCCGATTTCGACCGTGATTTCTGGATGACTGCCATTGAGGCAAAGGAATATGGCCTTGTGGATGAAGTACTCATCACGAATCCCCGGAAGGCCAAGAAGGCCTGAGCCGACCGAAGTCAGGTTGTTGATCATTTTCAATGAACAGAGACAAGATGAAAACGCAAACATACATTGCCCCGTTGATTAGGGGAGAGGAAGACGAGCCCGCTGCACCTGCTGGCAACATGATGGAAAATCTGATGACGTCCGCTCAGTTTGACAAGAAGTTCATCGAGCAGCGCAAGGTGTTCCTATGGGGGGCTGTAGACGAGCGGAGTGCCAAAGACATTACGAATCGCCTGCTTTTCCTGGAAGCCAGCGATCCCGGTAAAGAAATTACTTTTTATATCAATAGTCCGGGCGGAGTGGTAACCCACGGTATGGTCATTTATGATACGATGCAAATGATCTCCTCTCCTGTTTCCACCGTCTGCATGGGTATGGCCGCCTCCATGGGCTCTATCCTGCTAAGTGGGGGTACCAAGGGTCGCCGGTTCATCTTCCCCCATGGCGAAGTGATGATCCACCAGCCGAGTGGCGGCGGACAGGGTACTTCGGCCGACCTGGAGATCATGGCGGAACAGATCCGGAAGGTGAAAGAATTGGGTGCAAGGATCATTGCCGACAACTGCGGACAAACATTCGAGAAAGTCATGAAAGACTTCGACCGCGATTATTGGATGAACGGGGAAGAGTCTGTGAAATACGGGATTGTGGATGCGGTGATCCATAAGATCTGATCGCGAAACTAATCCGAGCATAACCATCTTACGGAAGCCTCAGGGATGTGTCAGTAGCCATCTTTGAGGCTTCAGATTTTATTTGTTACTTTTGTCAATTATGGCTAAGTCTACCCTGCATTGTTCGTTTTGTGGCAGAAATCGTGAGGAAGTGAAGATCCTGATAGCAGGTCAGGAAGGTCATATCTGCGAAAACTGCGTGGATCACGCAAGAGAGATCATCGAGCAGGAACTGAACATCAAAACTGAATCCGGCGGTGGTAATTTCAAGTTGACGGTTAGGAAGCCGGTGGAGATCAAGAAATTCCTCGACGAATACATCATTGGCCAGGATGACGCCAAGAAGGTGATGGCTGTAGCCGTCTACAACCACTACAAGCGTTTGCAGCAGAAACAGGCTGAGAACGATGTGGAGATCGAAAAGAGCAATATCATCATGGTGGGTGAGACGGGCACGGGCAAGACCCTGATCGCTAAAACGATCGCCCGGATGCTGAATGTACCCTTCGCCATAGTGGATGCGACGGTGTTCACTGAAGCCGGATACGTAGGAGAGGATGTAGAGAGCATACTGACCCGACTGTTGCAGATCTGCAATTACGATGTGAATGCGGCGGAAAAGGGGATCGTATATATTGATGAGATCGATAAGATCGCCCGCAAGGGAGACAACCCATCCATCACCCGGGATGTTAGTGGTGAGGGTGTGCAACAGGGGCTCTTGAAACTGTTGGAAGGCACGGAAGTGCTGGTGCCTCCCCAGGGTGGACGTAAACATCCGGAGCAGAAACTCATCAAGATCAACACCCAGCACATCCTGTTTATTTGCGGCGGTGCCTTCGACGGGGTTGACAAGATCATTTCCCGCCGGGTGAATACAAACGCCATCGGCTTCAATGTCAATAAAGAGGAGCAGGAAATCATGCGCAAGCATCTCCTTAGCTATGTGAACGCGCAGGATCTGAAGCATTTCGGATTGATCCCGGAATTGCTGGGTCGCCTGCCGGTGGTTACCTATCTTAATCCATTGGATGCGGAAACCCTGCGTGCGATCCTCACGGAGCCCAAGAACGCGCTCATGCGTCAATACCGCAGACTCTTCGAACTGGAAGGCATTGAACTCTCGGTGGATGATGATGTATTGGATTTTCTGGTAGAAAAGGCGCTGGAATATAAGTTAGGCGCGCGCGGACTGCGTTCTATCTGCGAAAATATCCTTACGGATGCTATGTTCGAAATGCCGGGATCCAATGAGAAGCGCTTCCATCTCACCCTGGAATATGCCCGTCACAAGTTCGATAAGTCGAAGTTGAACGTCTTAAAGGTCGCCTGAGGCCATGCAGGAGCTCATTCGCAAGTTGATGTCCGAGGCTGGGCTAACGGAGGCCCAGGCGATGGCCGCCATTAACATCATCAAAGATTACGCGAAGGGAAAGTTTCCCGTCTTTGGCGGTGCCATAGACAAACTATTTGACAAGTACGCTCCAAAGCAAGAAGAAGATTTCCTGGATTGAGACTTTGCCAGATCCCACTTACCCATTGGATTTTACCCCCATTCATCCTCTTCCACATCACCAACTTTCAGGGTTAAAATTGCAGATAAGGCATGATTCTGTCCACGCCATCTGTCGTCATGAGCGCGATGCGCATCAGGTCGTCTCTTCCTGAGTAAGGTCCGTGCTGATCTCGATAGGCGATGATGGCCTTGGCTAGTCGGTATGGTATGTAGGGATGCTTCGAGAGTTGTTCGAAAGTGGCGGTATTGATGGGGATGCGGTCGGACGGCGATTCCTGACTGAGTCGCAGTCGCGGCTCAATGGATCTGAAGACAGAATCTGGCAATCCATAGGTTTCCCCTACCTGTTCCATTCTATGGAACCCTCCCAGTCTGTTTCGGTATTTGACGATCCGTCCGGCCAGCGTGGGGCCTATACCGGGCAGGGATTCCCATGCAACACTGTCTGCCTCGTTGATGTCGATGGCCCGTGGTGCAGGTCGTAAGAATTTCCTGCCTAAGTTCAGGGAATCTCGTCGATCCGGCTTTTCGCGGCTCTTTGATGCGGGGATACGCACAAAGGGCATGAGCCGGGCGGCCTGCTGACGGGAAAGTCCGTATATCTTTCCGATGTCCTCAGGCTTGCGGAACCGCCCCCCCTTTGCCTGAAATCGCCGGATCGTGGCGATTGTTCGTTCTGACAGGCCAAGACGTTGCCATGCTTCCGTACTCGCCTCATTCGGGTCAAAGGGGAATGGTGCATGGAGATTTTCGGGTGGGCTCTCTCTTCTATTCGAAAAACCTTTTTCAGCCTTTACGAAAGGATCCGTCGTTTTTTCCGAACTCATTAATCTGTCTGCCAGGCTGTCTATCCGGACATCGGCAACTTCAGCTTCCCGTTTTCTGCCAAACATGGCAGGCACCCACCATACGGAAATGACCAGCACGAGCAGGACCATGATGCCGATGCGTTCGGATCTTGAGAAGGTGAGCGCTTCACGCCACCAGGGCTGGTTGGAAGATGAAGAGGACATGATGCGAAATTGATGGCTTCGCATGTCCCAACAAGGGCTGATCAACGATAATGGAGACGTATTTTAACGGACTGTTTTGCGTGTTTTGAAGGCGATTCTTCGCGAACGAGCACGCGCGCGAGGCTTTACCGCGAGGGAACGAAGGAAATTCAGAGGTCAACGACCAGGCCGTCATAGGCCAGTGCGATGCCTTCCGGGAGTGCGGGGGATACGGAGGCGTGGGTGCCCAGCTGGTGGCTGATGTGTGTGAACCAGGCTTGAGGAATGTCTAGTTCCTGTACCAGGCTCACCGCTTCATCGAGGGTGAAATGAGAGATGTGGGGCGTCTTTCGGAGGGCGTTGAGAACGACCACGCGGGAACCCCGGATCAAATCGAGGGATTCGGGTTCGATGCGGTTGGCATCGGTGATATAGGTAAAATCGCCGATGCGGAAACCAAGTACGGGCATGTTCAAGTGCCAGACCGGGATGGGAATGACAGACATCGATCCGATCTGAAAGGGTTCGGTGCCGATGCTGTTCAGGTCGAGCTCAGGAACGCCCGGGTAGCGTTTTTCGCCGAAGGCGTAGTGATATTCCCTCCGCAGGGCCTCTTCAGTGAGGGCATTGGCATAGAGGGTCATTGGGCGACCAGAAAAGAAATTAAAGGCCCTGACATCATCCAGTCCGGCGATGTGATCCTTGTGGGGGTGGGTGAACAGGATGGCATCCAGGTTTCGAATGCCTGCTCGAAGCATCTGATATCTGAAATCGGGGCCGGTGTCGATGACGATCCGCATGCCTTCCGTTTCCACCATTACGCTGCTGCGCAATCGTCGGTCCATTGGATCCGGGGACATGCAGACCTCACAATCGCACCCGATCATCGGTACGCCACTGCTGGTGCCGGTTCCAAGGAATGTGATGCGCAAAATATGGTGTTTGGGATGATGTCAGGATTGCGCCTCTTCCGTGGTGGCCACACGCCCCATGGCTTCTTCGTATATCTTTCGGTTGTCGGGGGTGAGGGCGTCGGGATTGATGCCGAAGGTGGGGATGAGGTCGATCAGGGTATTGATCCTGCCTTCGAGTTGCAGGAATTTATTGAGGACAACGACTTTTCTGGCTTCGAGGATACAGTAACCGCTTTGGAAGTTTCCGCGCTCATAACGGATCACATATCCGGCATCTTCCACGATCTTCTCGATGCGGTTCAGGGTCGCCTGGTTGTAACGGATGGACATACGGGATTCGTTTACGCAAATTTACGAAACGGAGGGGGTGGCATGGGCATGGACTTGTTGACATACCCGTTCGGGTTTGTGCATAAATTCATGAGTGGCCGGTGAAATCGATCAGCAACTAGAGGCTGACACCCCGTTTCCAGGGAATAAAATCATCCTGATTGAGCAAGACCGCCTTGGGTATGACTTCTCCGCTGGCGGCAAGGATGCAGTATTCCAGGATGTCTTCGCCCATCTCTTCGATGGTCTTTTCGCCTTCGATGACCGGTCCGCAGTCGATGTCGATGATATCTGCCATCCGTTTGGTCAGCTTTGTGTTGGTAGACACCTTGATGGTGGGGCAGACGGGGTTGCCGGTCGGGGTTCCCAGGCCGGTGGTGAAGAGTATGAGCGTGGCTCCACTGGCGGCCTTTCCGGTGGTGGCTTCTACGTCGTTACCCGGCGTGCAAACCAGACTGAGGCCGGGTTTGACGGCGGATTCAGTATAGTCCAGCACATCCACCACGGGGGATGTTCCGCCTTTTTTGGCGGCACCGGCACTTTTTATAGCGTCGGTGATGAGCCCGTCGCGGATATTTCCGGGAGAAGGGTTCATGTGAAAGCCGGATCCTACGCGTTCGGCCTCGCTGCTGTAGGCCTGCATGAGTCCTATGAATTTTTCGGCGGTATCCCGGGTCACGGACCGGTCGACCAGTTCCTGTTCCACGCCGCAGAGTTCGGGGAATTCTGCCAGCAGGATCTTTCCACCCAGGGCTACGACGAGGTCGGAGCAGTATCCCACGGCCGGGTTGGCTGAGATGCCACTGAAGCCGTCGCTCCCGCCACATTTCACGCCGATGGTAAGTTTATCCAGGCTGGCGGGCTGGCGTTCCTGACGATCGATCTCCATGATGCCTTCGAAGGTGCTGCGGATGGCTTCGGCTACGAGTTGCTCTTCGCTTTGCGACTGCTGCTGTTCGAGGATGATGAGTGGCTTGTCGAATCCGGGGTTATGCTTGAGCAGATCAGTCTTGAAATCACTGACCTGCAGGTGTTGACAGCCGAGGCTGAGCACGGTGACCCCGCCTACGTTCGGATGATCGGCATAGGCGACCAGCAGTTTTGCGAGGACGGCGGAGTCCTGGCGCGTTCCGCCACATCCACCCTGATGATTCAGGAATTTGATCCCGTCGACGTTCCGGAACGGGCGCTCAGGGTGGTGGGTACCCGAAGGTGATAGATCGACGGAGGCGATGTCTTCACCCTTACGCCAGGCTTCGAGAAGGCGATGTGTGTACTCCTTATATTTACCGGTGACGGCGTAGCCCAACTCATTGTGCATGGCTTCGCGGATCACGTCCAGGTTGCGATTCTCACAGAAGACGGTGGGGATGAACAGCCAGTAGTTGGCCGTGCCGACCCGACCGTCGTTCCGATGGTATCCCTTGAATGTCCTGCCGGCATATTTGGAAACATCGGGCGGCGTCCAGGTCGGCTGAGCATTCCGATAGGCGTATGGCTGTGCGGCATGTTTGACGTTTTCGGTGGACATACGTCCGCCCACGGGGATATCCGCTTGAGCAGTCCCGACGAGTACGCCGTACATGATGACTTCATCACCGGCCTTCATCGGGGTCTGAAAGAATTTATGCTTGGCAGGAATGACTTCCTGCATGGTGTAATTCTGTCCTTCGAAAGAGACAACTTCGCCGGCAGCGAGATCGGTGAGGGCTACAATAACGTTATCTGCGGGATGTACTTTGAGTACCCTGTGTTTCATATAAAAAGGTTGTATCAAGGCCTACGATCCTTATGTTCGCGCAAGCGTCTGCATCAATCCGACTTGCATGATCGATTCCAGCTGAACGGCGACCGCATCAATAAAGCTTGCAGAGGTTCCCGTGTCTGGTCCCCAAATTTCCGTCTGGGCAAACGCTTTTTGCACAAGCCCGCTCAGATCCTCATGGGTCATCCAAAGTTCGGCATAAAATGCAGAAAATTCATCCTGCACTTCATATTCATTTCCATCGATGGATCCGCGCCACTTACCATCTGGGGTCGCAGTAACCTTAATGAACCGCAGGTATGCTGCGAGGGCGAATGCCATCCTGATCGGAAGCACGCTTTGTTGTTCTAGGGCGCGCTTGATGAGTGGCAGGTTCCGCATTTCAAGTTTTCGGCTATAGTTGACCGTTATGGAGAGCCAGCGATGTCCGATGTGAGGATTTCTGAATCTGTCGATCACAGAAGATGCATATGCCTCGGCATCTTCTGGGCTGATGTCGGGATGCCTGAGGGCGGGTATGATGTCCTCCATCATAAGTTGGCGGACAAAAGTGCCGAATACCGGGTTTTCCATCGCGGCGTCGACGGTCTGGAAACCGGCGAGGACGGCGGCACCGCAGGAGAAAGTATGTGTACCGTTGAGCAGCCGAAGTTTGAGTTCGCGTTGCACGCCGATGTCCGGTCGGATCTGGATGTCGGGATTTACCTCGGCGAAGGTCAGCGTGCTGGCGACTTTCGGATGGGAGGTCTCGATGGCCCAGAGTGCGTAGGGCTCGCTCGTGATCATGAGTTCATCTGTGTATCCGAATGTCGACTCGAGTTCGCGGTGTTTATCAACGGCCGGCTTGCCGGGCACAATGCGATCCACCAGGGTGTTGCAGCATGGATTTGCGGTCTCCATCCAGTTGATGAATGCCTCCTCCAGTCCGTTGGACAGGGCCAGCGTCCGAAGGAGGTCTAAGAGTGTCCTGCCATTATCGGGGATCAGTTCGGTGGGCAGGATGACCCATCCTTTCCCGGGATCTCCATTGAAAAATTTATATCTTTCATATAACAGAGCCAGGAGCTTTGCGGGAAAGCTGACGGGAGGTGTGGCATGAATGGAATCCTGCGGCAATAGTACGATGCCTGACTCTGTGGTATTGGAGATGACGACGGATATGTCCGGGTTTCTGGCAAGGGACAATACATCGTCCCAGGCTGCCCGTGCAGAGAGGACGCGGGAGATGGAGGCATTCACGAAGGCTTCCTCCACTCTTTCTCCATGGCGATATCCTTGGATGACATGCGTGAACAATCCGTCCTGGCTGGCGAATGGCGCGGCATCTCCGCCATCGGTTGATTTGATCATGACGATGCGCCCATTAAAAACACCTTGTCGATTGGCCGTGTCAATGAAATGTGCAGGCAGTCCGCGCAGCAGCACGCCCGTACCGAACATGATCACTTTTTCGGGCAATTGCAGAGTTTCCGGGTCTGGAAAGGATACATATTTATTTTCTCCCGCGAGGAGTAGATCTTTTTGCAAGGTCATTCGAAGTCGGTTATCCGGGTCAATCAATCACTTATATTCATTTCCACTGGAGGGCAGCGGCAGCAGCTCCAAATTCCGTAACGACACGGGAGGTTGCGCCGGCAACATCTGATCTCATCACCCGGATGTCCGATACACGGTCGCCGGTAAGGCGGAACAATACAGGCGCGCCGGTCGGGAATCGGATGGAATCGAAGGAGATGCCTTTGCTGTTGGTGATCTGCACTACGGGATCTGAATATTGAGGAGCCAAGGTAATATTCTTCAGCGTAATGCCTTCCGCATCCTGCATTTCGATAGCGATATCGGAACGGATCTGCATGTTTTCCAGCACGATATTCTTCACGGACATTTCGGGAAGTCCGCGCAGGAAGATCCCTTTGGCGGCTCCATTGACCTGTACATTGGATATATGGAAATTTTTGAAGACGGGCGTGGTTTCATCCACGGGTTTGAATTCAACACGGGGAGCTTCGCGCTTTTCTCCGGCGAGGGCGATCGGATCTTTTGCTGCGTAGTACATGTCGAACAGGATAGCTTCGCCTGGGATATTGATCATATGGATATCGCGGATGTTGATATTTTCCACGACTCCGCCACGGCCGCGTGTGGTCTTGAATCGAAGGCCGATATCGGTACCTATGAAACTGCAGTTTTCGACGTCAATGTTCCGGGCGCCGCCGCTCATTTCGCTGCCGATGACGAATCCGCCGTGAGAGGCATAGACTGTGCAATGGCGGATGGTGACATTTTCGACGGGCATGCCGCGCTGTCGACCGGCCGCGTCTCTTCCGCTTTTCATGCAAAGGGCATCATCTCCGACGTCGAAGATGGAGCGTTCAATGAGTACGTTGCGGCAACTTTCCAGGTCGATGCCGTCGCCGTTCTGTGCATACCAGGGGTTCTTGACGAAGATGTCTCGCACAGTGATGTCTTCGCTCATGAGCGGATGCAGGCACCAGGCAGCGGAATTCTGGAAGGTGACACCTTCTAGCAGGATCCGCTTGCAACGATCGAGCACGAGCAGGTTCGGACGGAGATAGTCTTTTACACTGGCATAAAAAGCGGAATCCTTATCAGGAGAGATGATGCCGGGATTGGTGTATTTCGATCCGTTGAAAGATGTCTGAGAGGGATACCAGGATTTCCCGTTATCGCCGAGAAATCCGCCGGATGCGACGAGTTTCTTCCAGTTGCTTTCGGTGAGTTTTTCTTTTTTGACCATTCGCCAACCATCGCCGTTGCCGTCGATGATGCCTTTGCCGGTGATGGCGATGTCTGTAGCTTTTGATGCGGAGATGGGTGACTGGTTGCGCATTTGGGGGAGTCCCTCCCAGTTGCCTTCCACGAGTGGATATTGCGAATGATCGTCGGTGAATTGCAGCAATGCGCCATCTGCCAGATGCAGGTTGACGCGACTCTTCAGCACGATGGGCCCCGTCAGCCAGAGGCCTCTGGGGATCAGGACCACGCCTCCACCTTTCCGGTGAATAGCGTCAATGGCGGATTGTATCTGACGGGTGTTCAGGGTGGCGCCATCAGACACTGCCGCATACTTGAGTATATTCGCGGTGTCCTTTCTAAAAACAGGAAGGGCAGGAAGCGGAATGCGGG
>CAJBZC010000371.1 GCA_903959965.1 uncultured bacterium | reverse complement strand
GGCGCGAACGGTTCTAGGGGTTCGGCCAAGTCATTCGACCGCATAGGAGCAAAGACTGTAGTTGGCCACGGGCATTCCCCAGGTCGTGTTCTTGAAAAAACGCATGTCCTGCGGGAGCTTCCAGAGGAGTGCGTTATCCTGGCCTATGGCGTCGTCTTCGCCGGCGGCTACGATCAGGGTGATCAGGGGAGATGATGATTGATCCATATGTCGGGTTATCAAACAGCCACCGGCGCCTTGATGGCCGGATGCGGGTCATATCCTTCGAGGCTAAAATGCTCGTAACGAAAAGCATAAAGGTCCTTGACCGACGGGTCAATCCGCATCACCGGCAGTGACCCGGGCTCTCGGGTCAGCTGCAGCTGTGCCTGCTCGAAATGATTGCTGTAGAGGTGCACATCGCCGAAGGTGTGCACGAAATCCCCCGGTTCCAGGTCGCACACCTGCGCGATCATCATGGTCAGCAGTGCGTATGAAGCGATGTTAAAGGGAACACCCAGGAATACATCGGCCGAACGCTGGTAAAGCTGACAGGATAGTTTTCCGTTGGCTACATAAAATTGAAAAAGGGCATGGCAGGGCATGAGGGCCATCTTCGGGAGTTCCGCCACGTTCCAGGCGCTGACGATCAGCCGGCGGCTGTCGGGATTGCGGCGGATCTGTTCAACCACTTCGGAGATCTGATCGACGGTTTTGCCGTCGGCCCCTTCCCAGGAACGCCATTGCTTGCCGTAAACGGGCCCGAGATCACCGTTTTCATCGGCCCATTCATCCCATATTTTCACGCCGTGTTCCTTCAGGTAGGCAATATTGGTGCTGCCCTGAAGGAACCAGAGCAGTTCGTGAATAATGCTCTTGACATGGAGTTTTTTGGTGGTGAGCAGCGGGAATCCTTCGGAGAGATCGAAGCGCAGCTGATGCCCGAAAACGCTTCGGGTACCCGTGCCGGTCCGGTCCGACTTGTCGGTGCCATGCTCCATGATATGGCGTAAAAGGTCCAGATAAGCCTGCATGGGTGCAAGATAACTAAGATTGAATTTTTATATCACTGAGATTTTTGATAGATATCATCCATCGATCCTTGGCGGCAGGCCGGGCGAAAGCATCATGCGACGGGTCACGCAGGACGGGATCTCATCCGGATGATGCGTGACATACAACAATGTTTTACCCATCCTGCGACAAAGCCGATCTATCAGGGCATTGAAGTGTAAGGTCTCCGCTTCATCCAGCCCCTGGCAGGGCTCGTCGAGCACCAGCATCGGCGGATTTTTCACCAGCGCGCGTGTCAGGAGCACCAGGCGTTGTTCTCCGTCGGAGAGATTGGCGAAGGGCCGTTCGGCGAGATGTGGAATGCCGGTGACGGTCATCCATCTTCTGACGATGTCCAATTGTGCGGGACTCAGTTTACGAAACAGTCCGATGGTATCGAATAATCCGGAAGCCACGACCTGGCCGGCCTGGCTACCCGTCTCAAAATAGTGATGCAGTTCAGGGGACACGAAACCGATCATCCGCTTGATATCCCAGATCGATTCACCGGAGCCTCGGGGGCGGTCGAACAGACTGATGCGATTGGCGAAGGCCTGTGGATTATCGCCGCAGACGAGACTGAGCAGGGTGGACTTTCCAGCACCATTGGGTCCGGAGATGCTCCAGCATTCACCACTCCGGATGGTCCAGTCGAGACCGGTGAGGATGACCTTCTCTCCATAGGCCACGTGCAGCCCTTCGATTCGGACGGCCTCTTCAAAAGCCGGATACTCGAAGGCCGGAGGGATGTCTTCCGGTGCCTCTCCGGATCCCGATAGTGCATCCGCGCGCAGCGCCTCACGCCAGGTTTCATATCCGTTCCGATCATCAAGAGTGATCAGTCGTCCGTTGTCCAGTCTACAGATCTTTGTGACGCAATCGGGAAGCGGCGCCGGTCCGGTAACGATCAGCATGCGCTTTCCCTGATTACATAGTGCTTTCAGCGTGGCGTCCAGTGAGGACCTGGCTGCGGCATCCAGGCCGGTGAAGGGGTTATCCAGCAGCAGGACATCGGCCCCGTCGAGCAGGGCCCTGGCTAGCTGGAACCGCTTGTGCTCGCCGTTGGACAGTTGGATCAGCGGGGTATCGATCCGATGGCCGATGCCGACATGGTTGAGGATCCTCATCATCTCGTCAGGATCCGTCGTAACGGCAACCAGCTCCTCGCGGACGGTCCAGGCATCCTGGGCATCCATCGAATTGAAGCGCTGCTGATAATAAAAGGAAGAGATGTTCGAACGGTTATGAAAACGATGCTGTCGCTCGATGACGGATCGGCGGAGTTCAGTTTCTCCCGCATCGTAAACAATGGTGCCGGTATGCCAGACCCGGCCTGACAGGGCACGGATCAAGGTAGTCTTACCACTCCCCGTGGCACCGGCAATCAGCAGGCAGGATCCGGCGGGAAGATGGAAGGAAATATCGTTGAGCAACAGACGGGCGCCCTGGCGGACGGACAGATGACTGACTATCATGTATAATAAAGGTATGAACGGTGTCCGGGATCTTCGACAAGTTATCGGATATGATCCATGTACGATGTACTTTTGAAGATAAATCAATACAAGATGCAGAAGCACATCAGACCGCTGCTGACCGGCATGCTGGCGTTGACGACCCTAGGGGTGTCGGCCCAGGCTAAACGGGTGGAGCAGGTTGTCCGCAAAGGCGGAGAGATCGTCATACCTTATGAAAAGTACGTGCTGCCCAACGGGCTGACACTGGTGGTGCATGAGGACCACAGCGACCCGATCGTGCACGTTGATGTCACCTACCATGTCGGCAGTGCCCGCGAAGAGATCGGAAAGTCTGGTTTCGCGCATTTCTTTGAACATATGATGTTCCAGGGCAGCGACAATGTGGAGAAGGGGCAGCATTTCAAGGTCATCACCGAAGCGGGTGGTACGCTGAACGGTTCCACGAATCGCGACCGCACAAATTATTACGAGACCGTCCCGAGCAATCAGCTCGAGAAGATGCTCTGGCTGGAATCCGACAGGATGGGCTACCTGCTGGATGCCGTCACCCAGGAGAAGTTCGAGAACCAGCGCAGCACGGTGAAGAACGAGCGCGGTCAGAATTACGATAACCGTCCGTACGGCCTCATCCAGGAATACGCCTCCAAGAACATGTATCCATACGGCCATCCTTACAGCTGGCTGACGATCGGATATGTCGAAGACCTAAACCGGGTGAATGTGAACGACCTGAAGAATTTCTTCCTGCGCTGGTACGGGCCAAACAACGCCACGATCACGATCGGCGGTGATGTGAAGACGGCGGAAGTCGTGAAGCTGGTGGAAAAGTATTTCGGCAGGATCCCGAAGGGACCGGCGGTGGAGAAGACGAAGCTGGAGCCGCCAACAATGGCTTCAAACCGTTATGTTTCCTACGTCGACAACTACGCGCGCATCCCCTTGCTGGTGAAGGTTTTCCCGACGGTACCCGACTATCATCCTGACATGGCGGCCCTCTCCTGCCTGGCTTCTGTTATCGGTCAGGGTAAGAATTCAGTGATGTACCAGGAACTGATCAAGACGCAGAAAGTGTTACAGGCCAGCGGTTTCAGTCAGCAATCTGAACTGGCGGGAGAATTCTTCTTCCAGTTGGTCCCCTACCCCGGCCGTTCGCTGGCGCAGTTGGACAGCATGTTTGCGGCCACGCTTAAAACCTTCGAAGCCCGCGGGGTAACGGATGAGGACATCGCCCGATTCAAGGGTGGTATCGAATCACAATATGTCAACCGCCTGCAGAGTGTGAGCGGAAAGGTCACGCAGTTGGCAGCCTTCCAGACATATACCGGCACACCCAATCAGATCGGCAAGCAGTTGCAGCAGTACCTCGCGGTCACGAAACAGGACGTCATGAGGGTGTATGAGCAATACATCAAAGGCCGTCCGAGTGTAACGGTCAGCGTACTGACGAAGGGTCAGGAGAAGCTGATCGCAGCGGCAGATAACTATAATATAGACCAGACCGGCTATAAGGCGCCCTCCTACGGCTATGAGGGTCTGACCTATCGCAAAGTGAAGGATTTCGACCGCAGCAAGGTTCCTGGCAACGGACAAAATCCGGTGGTTAAGGTGCCGCCGGTATGGCGTAAGGACCTGCCCAACGGCATCCGCATGATCGGTACTCGTAATGATGAGATCCCAACGGTAACCTTGTTTGTAAGCATTCCCGGCGGGCATCTGGCGCAGGCTTCCTCCCTCGACAAAGTTGGTCTGGCCGGGATGACGGCGGCTATGCTGAACGAGGATACAAAGAATTTCTCGGCCGAGCAGATGTCGGTGGAATTGCAAAAATTGGGCAGTTCCGTATCTGTGTCCAGCGATCTTGACGGCATGAATTTCACGGTACAGACGCTCAAGAAAAACCTGAAGCAGACACTTGATCTGCTTGATGAGCGGATGTTCCGTCCCAATTTCACGCAGGCAGCATTTGATCGGTTGCAGAAACAGGCCCTCGAAGGATTCAAGCAGCAGAAGGCGCAACCGGCAGCCATTGCGAGCACCGTATGGGACAAACTGAATTTCGGAAAAGATAATATCCTCGGGGTAAGCGAAGATGGCACAGAGGCCTCGGTGAAATCCCTGAAACTGGCGGATGTGCAAGCTTACTATGATCAGTACATGATCAGTCGCGGTGCGAAGGTGGTGGTAGTGGGCGATATTACTGAAACAGAGATCATGCCCCGTCTGGGCTTCCTCAACAACCTGCCTGACCGCAAGATCGAACTGCCGACGCCGGCTGCGGTACCTGCGGTGACCAAGACCCGGATCTATCTGATCGATGTGCCCAAGGCGGCGCAGACAGAATTCCGTGTGGGTGGCGTGACCGGATTGAAGTATGATGCGACCGGCGAATATTATCGTGCAAACCTGATGAACTATCCGCTGGGAGGTTCCTTCAACAGCATCCTGAACTACAATCTGCGCGAAACCAAGGGATGGACCTATGGTGCCCGTTCCGGTTTCAATGGCGACAAGTATGCAGGCAGCTTTACGTTCAGCTCAGGCATCCGTGCCGATGCAACGGACTCTGCACTGTCTGACCTGATGCGCGACATGAAGGCCTATGCCACCAATGGTGTGAAGCAGGAGGACCTCGACTTCACGAAAAAGGCGATCGGTCAGCGCGATGCACTCCAGTACGAAACCGGAGTGCAGAAGGCCGGCTTCATCAGCCGTATCCTTGAGTACAACCTGCCCGGCAACTTTGTGGAGCAGCAGGGTCAGATCCTGGCGAACATCACAAAGGCAGAGATCGACGCACTCGCGAAGAAATGGATCGATGTTGATAAGTTGAATATTCTGCTGGTGGGCGATAAGGCGAAGATCCTGCCTGGATTGCAGAAGTTCGGGTTGGAGATCATCGAGCTGGATGTGGATGGAAATCCGAAGAAATAAATGTAAGTTCTTCCCTTACAAAAAGCCCCGACCTGATGAGTCGGGGCTTTTTATATTCATGGCTATTTGACTTTTGCTACTTGATCACCTCGCCGATCACCTTCCCGATCGTACCACTCGGCATCTGAATGCGCAGCATCGCAGC
>CAJBZC010000370.1 GCA_903959965.1 uncultured bacterium | reverse complement strand
TGTCGGGTAACAAGCAGTTCCCGTACATCGTTACTGATCGTACGATACATGAACGGGGTGGCGAATTCACAACGATGTGATTTCAGCCAGTTCATGATTTCGTTATCCTGCTGGTTTTCAGAGCAGGGATATAGGAATTTTTCATTCTCCTTATGCTTGTTGATGACATCGAACAGACATTTATTGGTGCCGTCTGAACCGAAAAAGACCTTCCGTTTGCGGTAGAGGATGAACTTTTGCAGGTATAGTGCCACCGCTTCAGAAATACAGAAGTACTTGGTATCCTGTGAGACAACTACTTTCATCTCCTCGCATATGCGGAAGAAATGGTCGATGGCGTTTCTGCTGGTGAAGATGACCGCCGTGAACTGAGCAATATCGATTTTCTGCTTTCTGAAGTCCTTGGCAGGAATGGCTTCCAATCTGATGAACGGATGAAAGTCCATCTCCACCTGGTACCTTCGGGCCAGCTCGAAGTAGGGAGATTTGTCAGAGTCCGGACGGGGCTGGGTGATGAGGATCTTTTTGATCGAAGTACCCGGCTGTGCTGGTGTGTTTAACCCTTTTTTTGCCATGTATGTTTCCTGACGCGAAGTTACGCTTTTTATAAAAAATGGTCACCCAAGGCTTTGGTGATCAATAATATCGGAAGTACTTCAAAGGAAAATACGATGAAAAAGAAATGTAATATATTGATTTTTAATTCTTTACTAACAAAGTCGTAGGCCCTGAACAATCGGACCAGAAAAAGCAAGGCAACTAAAAACCAAGCCAGGTCCACCCAAAAGTAGCGGTCGGCATCCGATCGGTATGCCAGCATCAATGAAATTGGAATCAGCAGGATGCCTGCCACTTTATTGACCATGAATACGATGAAAGCATAGGATGCCGCATCTTTCTGGCGCCCGGAGAGCCAGCCGGACAACTGAAGCAGGAGGAATTTACCCACACCAATAGCCATCAACAGCAAGATGAGCGACACAATAGCTCGATTAGGGGGCCATTGAACTTGCCTGAGATCGGGACGCCACAGAAAAAAAAGGAAGATTCCACCGCTGATACAAAAGAAGAGATTCAGCAAGATTGATGGCAGTGCGTTCTGTGCCACCTGGTCACGCAGTTGTTTTTGACGATGGACGACATTTCTAAATACCAGGAACAGATTCCCCATGTAACGCGGAAAAAAAAGACGCATCAAACCGATATACAACAGACAGCAGGTGAAGAGATAAAAGATCCAGTCGGTAGCAGGGCGCTGCCTGGGAGAAATCAGCCATAATCTAACAGGGATATCAAGCCGGAACCAGGGATGACGTGTCAGATAACCACCTATGAAATCACCGTAAATACATTGCACCGACCTTCGGGGCCTGAAGAGATCGGTACGAGGTGGGGATGGATTGATCTGGTGGAGAGAGTCAGACATGATGCCTGCGGTCGGTGAACCGGAGGGGAAATCCGGAGCATGATCCGCCGGCTGTCCGTACACGACGGTCATGGCGGAAAGCAGGACGAGCAGAAAGAAGAATCGTTGGGACATGTGCATCGGCGGACGCTCCGTATGCTGCAAAGATATCGCTTGTCCGGCTCAACCTGCGGATCAAAAAAGACTGAGTATCCCAAAATGTATCTTTGACTGTCGCATGTCCAGGGGCTGATCGTCCCGTTTTCCGACCGCCCATGCCAGATCAAGGATTCCGGCGCGGGTTTCAAGTCGCAAACCCAGCCCGGCTCCATAGTAGGTATTGCCCCGCTCACCCGGCAGGGTTCTGTCAGCCGAATGACCAATATCGGTAAATGCAAAAAAATGTGAGGATGGGCCTGTCAGCCATCGGAATTCAAAGGTCCCGATCCCGAAGGCGGAAGAAAAAATGCGTTCTTCGTCAAAGCCCCTTAAGGTACGGTAGCCTCCTATTTGAAAGAGTTCGTTTCGGAAGGGCTCTTTCAATATCAGATATCCTGCCTGCAAACCAAACTTCAAGGCCGCCTGACGCCCCGTAGGCACATAGGCCGCAGCCTGCAGCCGGCTGCGAAGCATAGGACGACGCAGTTCCATCTTGTGGTACAGGGCGTCGAAATCGAAAGTCGCACCCGTTGCATCCGTCTTCAAAGCCCTGATGGTCGCGTTGGGTTTCAACCGCCGAATACCGGCAGAAGACTCCATCTTCCAGTTAAATCCGCGACGCGGATTCATAGGACGGTCTGTCCGGTCATCGGTCACCGACAAACCCGCCAGGTCCGAAGAGACATCGGAAAAGGCAGGGAGTGCGCGTGTCGCCTTGACCATCGCGGTATCCACCCCCAGCAGACTGGTCGACAGGCGTTGATAAAACACACCCCCCTTCCTCCGGGCAGTCAACATGAATGTTAGTCCCATCCGGAAATCCAGATTCAGAAATGAACTGTCCTTCCGAAACAGCATAAAGCGTAGATCTGACTCAAAGCGGCTGCCGAAGATATAGGGATGCTCGTAACCCAGTTGCAGCCTTGGCGAGCCCACCTGCAATTGCTGCCAGTTAGCAAGGATATGCTCGGCACCGCCAAAGGCATTGTGGAGATCCAGGTTTGCCTCGCCGGCCAGCAGCAACCTGCCGCCGACCTGGCTGTTGGATGGCAGGAAGGCCACCAGGGCGTCCATCCGGTTACTTTTTTTGGGCTCCAGGTGCAGGTTCAGGGCTGCACCCGTGCCGGTACGCGTGATGTCCCAGGGACTTACTTCCTTTAAAAAAGGCAAGGACGACAATCGATCTGAAATGACTCCCAGCCTGTCCGTCCGATATAGACTGCCGGGCGGTATGTCGAGATATCGATAGAGATAACTCCGCCTGAGACGAAGCCCGCCATCCACGCTGATGCTGTCGATCCGGTACAAAGGCCCGCGATCTACCCGCAGCCGTGCAGAGATAAAACCCTGTTCCGCCTGCAGACTATCCAGCCGGATCGACGCGAAGGGAAAGCCCCGGGTGCCCAGGGCTGCGATCCAAGCGGCAGAGGACCGGTCGAACAGGGTCAAGTCCGCGACATCACCAGGCTTCGGGAACCAATCCCAGCCATCCGTTCGCAGGCTGTCAAACGTTGTGCTATGGATACGCATATCCCGCCATCGGTAACGAGGCCCCAGATGCAACAATGCCTCCGCTGCGGAAAGCTGCCATCTGACCGTGTCCACCGAGGCTTCGAGATATCCCTCGCGGATCAGTCTCCCGCTAAGTCCATTCAGATAATCCGCACAAGCCACACTGTCGGGAAAGCTGGTGGTGAGGGATCTATCCGCCGGTATGAGCGTCGTGTCTTCCACATACCGACGCACCTTCAGTGCAAAGGTTTCCTGGGCGCCGGCCGACGCCGGAGACAGACAACCCGCAAGGGCGAAAAAAATGACCGACCTTCGCAATACCGGCATGCCGGCAAAACTACATCCATAAAGCATAGACATCAACGTGCCCGGTATTTACATTCACATCCCTTTTTGCAGGAAAGCCTGCCACTACTGTAACTTCCATTTCTCCACAACGCTGCACCGACGTGGAGAAATGCTCGATGCCATGCGCCGGGAGATCGAGCTGGTAATACCTCTTGAACCTGCAACTGTCGATACACTATACTTTGGAGGTGGGACTCCTTCGCTGCTGGAGCCGGAAGAAATGCTGGGATTGATGGAAACGATCCGACTGCATTTCAAGATCACGAAAAATGCAGAGATCACGCTGGAAGCGAACCCCGATGATATCCGGCCTGAGAAGATTGATTTATGGACGAGCCTCGGTATAAACCGGCTGAGCATCGGGATACAGTCATTCCGGGAAGAGGATCTTAGCTGGATGAACCGAGCACATGATGCGCAACAGGCCAGACAGTGCATCGACATAGCCCGTGATGGCGGCATCGTGAACCTCAGCATCGATCTGATCTACGGCACACCCGGCCTGACGGATGAGGCCTGGCTCGAGAACCTTCGGATCGCCTCTGCCCTCAGAATTCCGCATCTATCCTGCTATGCCCTCACCGTGGAACCCGGCACCGCCCTGGACACTATGATCCGTCAGCAAAAACGCACGGCACCCGTTTCCGAAACGCAGGCAGCACAATTCCTGATGTTAATGGACCGGCTCGGAGAAGCCGGTTACGAACATTACGAGATCTCGAACTTCGCCCTGCCGGGGATGCGCAGCCGCCACAACAGTGCCTACTGGCAGGGTACGCCATACCTGGGCATCGGGCCGTCCGCCCATTCGTATGACGGGAAGGATAGAAAATGGAACGTTGCCAACAATGCGGCCTATATCCGCAGCCTGCAGGAAGGACGCATCCCCTGCGAATCAGAGACACTCACTGATACGCAGCGACTGAATGAATATGTGATGACATCCCTGCGCACCACCGAGGGGATGAATATGAAATGGATACGAGTTGAATGGGGAGATGCAGCAGCAGACCGCATCCTTCGGGATGCCCAACCATTCTTTCAGTCCGGCAAAATAAATATAAACGGAAACGCTGTTTTGCTTACCCGTGAGGGAAAACTCTTCGCTGATGGGATCGCTGCTGAGCTTTTCGGTTAGGCATCACCGTTAGACCAACAACTCTTCGATCCGACTCATACCCTCTTCGACGGGCAACTGTTCCCAGAGAATGGCATGGATCGTCGCCACGATGGGAATCTCCGCTCCGAGTCCGCGGTTGATCTCCATGATCGAGCGACTGGCATTGTAACCTTCGGCGACCATGTTCATTTCCAACTGCGCCGCCTGAACGGAATATCCCTTGCCGATCATGTTTCCGAAGGTTCGATTTCGACTAAAGAGCGAATAGCAGGTGACCAGCAGATCGCCCAGATATACGGATGCCGCATACGTCAAAGCCTGGCGTCTCAAAGGATGTGAAACCATTGGATGATTCCCTACTTCCATATTTAAGATGCCCGCCTTGCGCAGGAAAACAGCCATCTCCTCCGCACAGTTGGCAATGAACACACTCAGGAAATTATCGCCATACTCCTGACCATGTGCAATGCCCGCCCCCAAGGCATAGATGTTCTTGAGGATCGCGGCATATTGAACCCCGTAGATGTCTGTGTTGACGACCGTATTGATATAGGATGTTGAAAAGCAAGAAGCAATGCGCTCCGTCTCCGCCTCGTCGATGCCCGAAAATGTGAGATAGGACAACTTCTCGGCCGCCACCTCTTCTGCATGGCATGGGCCCATGACGGTAAAGTAATCGGAGGAGGGGAAACCATATAGAGCGAAGAGATGGTCGTTGAGTAACTGGTTGTGCTGTGGAAGGATGCCCTTTACAGCTGACAGGACCTTTTTTCCGGATAAGATCGCGGCATCCACGCCTTTCAAATGATCGATCACATAGGCAGATGGCGTGGCGATGACGATCACGTCTGCCCGCTGAAACACTTCGAGCGGATCGAGGGTGAGCGCGATGTGTTCCATGCGCAGGGACACAGAACTCAGATAGTTTGGATTGTGACCCCGGCGCTGGAGCTGGTCCAGCATCTTCTGATTGCGCAAACACCAGACCACAGGATGCCCTCCGTCTGTAAGCATTTTCACCAGGGCGGTCCCCCAGCTCCCGCTACCGATCATCCCGAATGTCATCAGCAACCGTTTACGATGAAAAACCGTCCCGCGTTCCCTGTCTTATTTCTTGACCTCGAAGAGCTCTTCCTTGGGAACCACCTTCACGGCCATACCGTTCTTCAGCTCCTTGCTGACGATGGCGTAAGGCCCCGTGACCACCTGGTCGCCTTCCTTCAAACCATCGACCACTTCAATGTGACTGATGTCCTGGATATCGGTCCGGACACGCACCCGGCGAACCTTCCCATCGGACTGGAGTACAAAGACAACAGCTTCCATGTCGTCAATATTGCCGGTGACGACCTTCTCTCCGGAAGCGGGCTCGGCGGATTTCTGCTCTTTTTTGGAGACTTTCTCCTCCCCAACGGACAGCGTGTCGTTCTTGTCGCGGGTCGTAACTGCATTGATGGGCACAGCCAAGACATTGACATGCGTATTGGTCTGGATATCCGCGCTGGCGCTCATACCCGGACGGAAGGGGAAGTTACGCGGACGGGCGGGGTCGATGAGGTCGGTGTAAGATTCGGGCAGCAGGCGGATGCGCACTTCGTAATTGGTGACATCATTGGCTGAGGTGGCGACGCTGCCACCTGCACCTCTGTTCGTGCTCGCGATCTGAGTGACGATGCCCTTGAACTTGCGGTCGCTGTAAGCATCTACTTCCACCAGGGCGGTATCGCCATAGCTCACTTTCGGGATATCGTTTTCGCCAACATCAACGCGCACTTCAATGGTGCGCATGTCGGCGATGCGTAGCATTTCGGTACCCGCCATCATGCTGTTGCCGACGACGCGTTCTCCCTTCTTCACATTGAGCAGCGACACCACGCCATCCATCGGAGCGAGTACACTGGTGCGACTCAAATCCTTGTTAGTGCGTTGCAGACTGGCCTGTGCGCTGGCCACGGCGGCCTTGGTGCTTTGTATTGATTTTTGGGCTGCGTTGTAATCAGCACGAGAAGTGAGCACGGCGTTCTCGGCCTGCTCAAATTCCAGCCTTGAGATGACCTTCTCCCCATAAAGCTGTTTCTGTCGCTGGTACTGGCGTTCGGCCTGTTCCATTCGGGCCTTGAAGGCCTCCAGTGCGGCGGAGACGTTGCCGACCTGCGCCTGCTGCTGATTGACAACAGCCGCCGCCTGATCGCGTTGCGTGGCCAGGATATCTGCATAAACCCGGGCCAGCAACTGACCGCGGCGTACACTGTCACCTTCCATCACAGTGAGTTCAACGATCTCACCGGAAACGTCGGGACTGATCTTTACTTCGATCTCGGGATATACCTTACCGCTCGCGTTGACAACCTCGGTGATGTTACGGCGGGTGACCGTTTCAACGGACACCTTTGTACCTTCCTCTTTGCCTATGACACCGGCCTTCTTCAGGCCCATCAGGGTACCAATCACTACGACCAGGGCCACCAGTATCCATATCCATTTCTTATCCATCAGATGCATTTTGCGTTCTTAACTGTTTGTTTCGGTTGTTCGTTACCGTTAGTGGATTGGTCAGAGACTGAGCCCCTGCCCCTTATAAAATTCCAGCACCTTCATACGGAAGATGTAATCGTATTGCGCCACCAGCCGGTCGATGCGCGCGCGGGTGAGGTTATTCTGTATCGTCAGCCATTCGATCATCTGCATCACACCGATGTCGTAGCGCTTGGTAGCCAGTTCGAAGGAACGCTCCGCCGTACGGACGGCCTTTTCGCGAGCCTGGAAGGTCTGCCAGGCACCTATGGCCGACTCATGAGCCGTGTAGATGTCCTGCTTGAGACGGAGAGAGTCCTGTTCTAGGGATAGCTCCTGGCGGCGCATGTCGAGCTTCGCCCGTTCGATGGCGGTGCGGTTCTGCCAGCCATTGTAGATCGGTACGGAAATGTTCAGGCCAAGTCCCTGTCCGAACTGATCACGCAGCTGTTGCCCCCAGCCATTCCAGAGGTCACTGAAGGGCTTTTTGCCGGTGGTCATGTTGTAAGAAGGCGCATAGACGGGCAACAACGTAGTTCCACTTTTTACATATGCGCCCGTCTGGCTTTCACCGGTAATGTTCACACCGGTGGTCTGTTGCAGAAATGAGTTGAAGTTGGTGTTGAGTTGTGCGAAAGCGTTTAGCGAAGGCAGTCGTTGAGCCTTTCGGGCTTGCAGGGCCTTGTCGGCCGCCAGTAGTCGAAGCTGTCCTCCTTTAATCTGCGGCTGATTGCCCAGCGCCATCAGATAGATTCCGACGGGATCCTGCTCCAGGATGTTCTCTACCGGGATCTTGTCGGCCGGGGGAGCGATGATCCTGAAAGGTTCGTTGGCCGGCAGGTTGAGCAGGGATTTGAGGGTGAGCAGGTCGAGCCGATGCTGGGCGGTGGCCTGGACGAGGGTCGCACTGTCCCGGGCCTCGGTGGCTTCGAGTTCTGCGGCGTTCAACTCGGGGAGCGTGCCGGCATCCACGAGTTTCCGGGTATTGGCCAATTGTGCCTGCGTCTGGCGCAGGACGATACGACTGAGCGAAACCTGTTCGAGGCTCAGCAAGGAACGCAGATACTGGTTGGCGACATTCAGTCCGATATCGTTACGTGCCTTGTCCACCGCGGCTTTTCCTGCCTCGGCGTTATAGCGATTGGATTCGATCTGACGGCGCTGGCTCCCGAAATTATATACTAAGGCGTTCGACTGGAGGGAGAGCTGTTCGAACATCGCGGAGCGCGATACGAAGATATTGGTGGTGCGGTCGAGTGTCCGTCCGAAGGACAAACCATGATTCATGTTACCCGTCAGCGAAGGGATGCGCTGGCGTTCACTCTGCAGGAGCGTAAGTTCGGCATTGCGCGCATCCAGTTCGGATTGGCGTACAGTGACGGCATTGTTCATCGCATACTCCACACATCGTCTCAGGTCCCAGCCATCTCCCGGTTGCGCGGAGGCGGGCGTGACAAACAATTGTATCAGCAGGATCGAACAGAGTACAAGAGAAGCCTTTTTCATAATTGAGATCGGCCGCGGCCGGCTTTGATGCAATGTGCAAATGTCCGACCAATTTTGGGTTCAGCCAAATCACTTGTTACAGGTTGGAACCGGGCATCCCCGCAGGTTGTTTGGGTTTCCTTCTGAAGATGAAATAAATGATCACAAAAGCCGCCAGTACGGCCACGGCTGTCAGTGCCGTCACGGGCTTGTTGAGGGCGATGCTGTAGGCCACAAAGCCATAAGCCGCGATGAACAACAGCGGCAGCCAGGGATAGAGCCGCATGCGATAAGTACTCTCCGTCAGCGCGTCCGTTTGTCGACGCCTGAGAATGAACAGGGTGGCGGCGGAGAATGCCATGCCAATGCAATCGAGGAACATCGTAAAACTCAGGATCCGGTCGAAGGTCTCCATGAAGAAAATCATCACTACGCTCAGCAAAGCATAGGTGGTGAGACTCACCGTCAGTACATCCCGCTTTTCGTCCTTCTTTGCAAAGATCTTCGGGAGAATGCCATCCTCGCTCATCGCATACATCACCCGCGGATTACTCAGGAGGATGACATTTACATAGGCGAGCACGGCCAGAAATAACAGAAGAGAAAAGGCCAATCGACCAGTGGGACCGAACATCCGCTCGGCCACGATCGCGGCGATCCCGCGGGAAGTTTTGAGTTCCTCAAAACCGATGACCTTGTAGTAAGACCAGCTGACCGTCAGGTAAAGGGCGATGATGACCAGCGTACCGATCAGGATCCCGCGGGGCAGCACATAGCGTGCATTGCGGACCTCTCCCCCGAAATTGATCGTCTGTTGATAGCCGCCGTAAGTGAAACTCACTGCTACCAGTGCCGCGCCGAACGACTGGATCAGATCCGTCCAGCTGTGATCCACCGGTGCGACAGAAGCCACCGGTGCCGGGGCATGGATCTGCGGGAAGAAGAGTGCGAGGATGAGCACAACCACCATCCCGATCTTGACCGACATGAGCAGGTTCTGCGTGGTGGAGCTCAAACGCAAACCCAATAGATTGATGACATAGAAAACGCCAATGGAACCCATCGCGATGAATGCCTTTGCAGTATCGGAGGGCGGTTGCGTGTAGATGGCTTCGGCAAGATATTCGCTCCCGATCAGTGCCACCCCCGCGAGGGACGCGGCATTCGATACAAGGATGATGCAGTTTACCGCGAAGGCCACTGAGGGATGATACGCCACCGCGAAGATCTTGTAATATCCCCCGGTCACGGGTAGTCGCGAGCCGATCTCGGCATAGGTGAGGGCGCCACAAAGCGCGATCAATCCCCCTGCCAGCCAGGCGGTGAAAAAGACCGTCGGGGTCAGCGATGCTCGGGCAGAATCTGA
>CAJBZC010000369.1 GCA_903959965.1 uncultured bacterium | reverse complement strand
TGTGCCACCAAATTACCAATGCCCCACGCTATGCTAACATTTTCATTCGCAACATTCTTCAGGATACCGCTTAACAAGAGATCGGCAGGCACAGATGTAGGAACGTTCCTGTCCGTATTTACTTCACTGAAATCCTTGGTACATGACGACAAGAAAAAAGCCGTCAAAGTCATGCATATTAATATTTGTTTCATCTTATATTTTTATTGAATGACGAGTGATCAAAGTTTCACACGAAGATTGATACCATAGCTGCGCGGACTCGGAATGGCCATGTTTTCGATACCGGGCAGCGCTGTCCCGCCAGCATAACTCATATTTTCCGGATCAACATGCGGAACGCGATCCCACAACAGAAGATTACGACCTACCATGGATACATGCACGCCACGGAAAGGGAGCTTGCCCCAAACCTTGTCTGGGATGGTATATCCCATTTGCAACTCCCTGAGCTTGATAAATGAAGCATCATACATAACCCCTTCAGCAATACCTCGTCCGCCGGTCCATGCAGTATGCCACTCGCGGGCTGCCACTTTCCTTGTATTTACTTGCGGAACACCACCAACAAATACAACGCCCTGGCCAATCACACCATTACCATCTTTGGTCAAATCATATCCGTCTGCACGGCCTTCAAGGGATTCGATGATGATGCCACCTTCACGACCAACCGTCTGTGTCTCGCTGTAGAGTTTACCTCCACTGCGGATATCAAACAGAAAACTCAGGTTAACGCCCTTCCAGGTGAAGCTGTTGTTCAGACCAACCATGAAATCAGGGTTGTAATTGCCAAGTTTGATACGATTGGTGGTACGAACCGGTCGACCATTATTTGCATCAAAAACCATCTGCCCGACAAATTTTCCACTTGCGTCGTAGTATGGAGCATTAGGATCCAAGTTCTGAACTCGTGCGAACCCAATTCCATAAAGATCACCCATGCGCTCGCCCACACGTGCTTCAACGGTGACACGACGGCTGGCCATGACCAGGTTCGTTAGACCATCACGTAATTCAATGACCTTGCTTCTGTTGGCACTGAAATTTACATCCGTCGTCCATTGGAAGTTACGGTTGCGAATTCCCTGAATGTTCAACATCGCTTCATAACCCCAGTTCCTGATCTTACCGGCGTTAATGCTCCGGCTTCCATAACCGGAAGTGATGGATAATGGAATATTCAGGATCTGATTGATGGTGTTGCTCGTATAGTAGGTAAGATCCAATCCAATGCGATTACCAAAGAAACGCATCTCTGTACCCACCTCAATGGCATTGCTGATCTCAGGCTTTAGGCTCAGATTGGAAAGACGATCCGTCTCACCATAGATCTGAAAATTGCCATATGCCGTTGAAGGATTGAACGACTGTGTGAATGTAAAGGGATCCGTATCATTACCCACCTGGGCATAAGAACCCCTCAACTTGGCATAGCTGAAAGGTGCCGGCAGCTTGATCATATCGCTCACAATAGCACTAAGCGCTACCGAAGAATAAAAATAAGCGTTCTGTTCGTTACCAAATGCCTTTAGATCTTCCGGCAAGGTCAAAGCTGAACTCCAGTCGTTACGACCGGTGAAGTCAATAAAGATCTTATTACGGAATGAAACACCTGCAGAGCCGTACAATGAGTTAATGCGCTTACCTACTGAACGCTGTGTTACCTGCAGCGGAATACGACTATTACTGAGATTATAGATATCAGGAATATTTAATTGACCTGCATTGTTTTCATCGAACCTTGATTCCTGCTGCATATTGTTGCCGCCGAAATTTGCAGTCAGACTGAAATCCTTATTCAGCTCTTTGGAATAAGCAAAGAGGAAATCAATGTTCGTTTCCTGATTGCGCAGATTCACCTCACGATACTGTCCAAAAGGGAAACGCTGAGTACTGAAAGCCCGGCGGTATTCCCGACGTTCGATTGACCAGTCTGTGGCTGCACGCACACTCAGACTCAGGTTGTCCAGTATATCGTACTTGAGTGATGCATTACCGATCATGCGATCGTAAACCTGGCCGTTGGTATTTTTGTATAATGTGAAATACGGATTGTCATGGTAGTTATAGTTAAATCCGTATTGACGAACACCTTCCAACCCCTTCATCCACATGCGCTGCATGTCTGACAGCTTCACACTTGGTGGCAACCAGCAATTGAACAGGTACATGATGCTCTCCGTTCCGTAACTGATGGTCGGACGGTTATCACTGTTGCTGTTAATATATGATACATATGCTTTGGCAGACAGACGATCTGAGAGATTATAACTGCCAGATAATGACAGCGAATTACGCTTGAGATCCGTATTAGGTACGATCCCCTTTTCATCCAGACGGGTATAACCCATCCGGAAATCTCCCTTATCATTGCTGCCTGTAAATGAAACTGAATTCGTAAGCGCAGTTCCAGTATTCAGGAAATTCTTAAGATTATCTTTATCTGCCACCCAAAGCGTAGGCGTGATAACAGAACCTGCTGGCGCATTCAAATCACCACCGAAAAAGTCTATAACCTGGCCGTTCAAAGTTCGAGGTGAATTGAACTGAGGATAAGACTGACCCTTAAAAGCGGGTCCCCACGCCTCGTCTGTTCCATCTGTCAAACCTGCACCGGCTCCGTTAACAAAAGCAAATGCGCCCCCATTGCCATTCCCCTGTCCGTACACGGTTTGATATTCAGGAAGCTTCAGCGCAGACTGTAAGGTATAATTGCTGTTGATCTCCACACCCATACCTTTGGATCTGGCGCCGCTCTTCGTCTTGATCATGATTACACCATTCGCTGCACGTGATCCATACAATGCAGATGCGGCAGGACCTTTCAACACACTGATGCTTTCAATGTCGTCAGGATTTACAAATCCTGCGCCATTACCATAATCTACTTCAAGATTGTTGCGACCATTAGAACCAGTCACCGAATTACTAATGGGTACACCATCCACCACATATAAGGGCTGGTTCTTGTTCATGTCAACGGAACGCTCCCCCCGAATAGTCACCCGCGCAGATCCGCCAATACCTGAATTGCTGCCCACTACGGTTACACCAGCTACTTTACCGGCTAATTGATTAACGACGTTTGTTTCACGCGCACTGGTCAGTGCATCCCCCTTGATGTCCTGGATGGCATATCCAAGTTTCTTTCGGTCTTTACGAATACCGAGTGCCGTTACCACGACTTCTTCCAGACGGCCTTCCTGAGTTTCTACGCGAATGGTCTGAAGTCCTTCATTCGAAATGGTATACTCAAGCCCCTTGATCCCGACTCCACTCAACACAATGACATCTCCTTTTTTTGCTTTGAGGGCAAAGGAGCCGTCTGGGGTTGTAGAAGTACCTGAAGTACTCCCCTTTAATACAACTGAAATGCCAGAAACAGGCTGCCCGTTATCTGAAGACAAAACCCTTCCGCGCAAGGTTGTTTGCGAAACAACAGACTGGATAAACAGTCCCATGAAAAACGGAAGAAGCAGTAATTTAATTGAACTTCCCATGTACTTATATTTATTTTTAAGTCATGCGAAGCTATGTAGGGTGTATTATGTAAATATGAAGGATTGGTCATCATAACATTAACAATAAATTACATTGTCAG
>CAJBZC010000368.1 GCA_903959965.1 uncultured bacterium | reverse complement strand
GGAACTCCTCTTTTACATAAATGATATCGGAGAGAATGGGAGCCGTATGGTTCCAACCCTGATTCCGGTGCAGGAATTTGATACTTTCCGGATAGCCTTCCATCGAGTCGATCAGACTCTTCAGCAGGTTGTGCTCGTTCATTTTGGCATCGAGGACCCGGTTCTCCTGGGCGAGCTTTGCACGGAGTTGCTCGAGCACGGCCTGCGTGTCGAAGATCTGCTGTTTGGCCGTATCATGCTGCTCCTGCAACTGACGCAGGAGATCCCGGCGTTCTTCCAGTTCATCGTCCTTGTCGGCCCGTTCCTTTTCCAGATCTGCCTGCTGAAGTCGGCGCTGATCCTGCTCGTTCATCAACTGCTGGATGGCCCGTTGTATGTTTTGAATGGAGGCGTCTCCGACGGCCACCTGCTTTTCCGATTCAAACTGCTGACGCTGCAGGGCGAGATTATCTCGACGAATGATATCGATCGAAGCGCGCTGAGCATCAAACAATCGCCGCTTCTCTTCGACCTCCGCCTTACCGTCTTCCACACGGGCACCGAAATCTGAGGACTTCTCCTCCTCTTCCTGCAGCTGCTGCTCGGTGAATGCAATGCTTTCTTCGATGCCGCTGAGTTGAACCGCTGCCTTTGACAGGAAATCCTGCAGCGATCTTTCCCGTTCACCGAGGTATTGCAATCGCTGTGCGGCCAGGTTCTTTTCACTCTCCCGGGTGCGGATATCCCCGATCAGTTCGTTGAAGGTCAGCTGCAGGGATTGGAGGGCGCGCTCTTGTTGTATCAGCGTAAGCTTTTCCTGTTCGAGGGCGGCTTCTTCGGTGGCGATGACCGTTTCCAATCGGAGTTTTCGATCGGATTCAGTCGTCTGCTGCTCGGTCAACTCCTTGTAGGTATCATTAAAACCCTCCAGTGCCGCTCTCGCATATTCAACACTGGTGGTGCGATATTCCTTTTTGACCTCGTAATAGCGCTCAGCTTTTCGGGCCTGACTCTCCAGCGATTTCAACTGATTGTTGATCTCGTAGATCAGATCCTCGATCCGTGCCAGATCCTGCTCGGTAGCATCCAGCTTCAGCCTCGCCTCCTTTTTCCGGGTCTTGTAAATGGAGATGCCGGCGGCCTGTTCCAGCATTTTCCGGCGGGAGTTGTCCTTATCCTTGATGATATCATCCACCATCCCCAGTTCGATGATCGCGTAACTGTCTGTGCTCACACCCGTGTCGAGGAACAGATTGTGAATGTCCTTCAGACGACATTGTACATCATTCAACCGATATTCACTTTCGCCACTTTTGTAGAACTTCCGGGTGACGGTCACAGTGTTGAACTCTGTGGGCAGCAGATTGCGGGTGTTCTCGAAGGTGAGGCTGACCTCCGCCAATCCGCTGGCACTGCGTGACCTTGAGCCATTGAAAACCAGACTCTCCAGGTTCTCACTCCGCAAATTGCTGATCTTGTGTTCGCCAATCACCCATCGGATGGAATCGACGATATTGCTCTTTCCACAGCCATTCGGACCGATGATACCAGTGATGCCTTCATCAAAGTTGATGACGGTTTTATCTGCAAAACTCTTGAATCCCTTGATTTCCAAACTCTTTAATCGCACGTTTCAACAGGTTTTTGGATGATCCCGAAGTTCGTCGGGGCGTCGAAAATAAGCCCTGTCGGCGAAGAAAGGCCCGTCGTTATTAACGACTTATACACAGATCCACAATCATCTGATTATGAGTATATTATACGAGCATAATTAAAGCCGTTCACATTCATTTTCACCCATATTTTACTCCGCTGACAGTATTTCGCCTTGTGGGCCCATGCCTCTGTGTGGGCCAGAAGTTAAAAGTATCCGGGTGATTATGTCACAATTCAACCTTAAATTGTATCCTAGGAATCTTTAATTTAACCCTTCACAACAACCATATAAATTTCAAGTAATTGATTTAAAATCGTTTACAGGTATATAATCAATCATTACTTTATATAATACACATAATTCATTTTAAATCAATTTAATATGAGTAAAATAAAATGGGGCATATTGGGCTGCGGACGGATTGCCGGAAAATTCGCCGATGATCTCAAACTCATCGAAGACGCTGAGCTATGGGCGGCTGGGTCGCGAAGCATGGAAAAGGCCGTAACCTTTGCCGAAAAACACGGATTCCGTCATGCCTATGGCAGTTATGAGGCGCTCGTCAGCGACCCCGAAGTCGATGTGATCTACATTGCCAGTCCGCATGCACAACACCACGAACACACCCTCCTCTGTATCGATCACGGAAAGCCGGTGCTCTGTGAGAAAGCATTTGCCATCAACGGTACCCAGGCCCGGGAGATGATCGACAGGGCCAGATCCTCCGGTGTCTTTCTGATGGAAGCCTTGTGGAGCCGTTTTCTGCCCCATTACCAGGAAACCATGCGGATGATTCGGGAGGGCAAACTCGGCAAGGTCGGCAGCGTGCTGGCGAATTTCGGGTTCATCCCGGAGGCGCCCGTACCCGACCGGCTTTTCAATCCCGCACTTGGCGGCGGAACGCTGCTTGACATCGGCATATATAATGTATTCTTCGCCATCTCCGTGCTCGGCAGACCGGATGAGGTCGTCGCACACATGACGCCGGCATCCACCGGCATCGATCAGCAATGCGCCGTTAACCTGCTGTATCGGAACGGCGCCATCGCCCAGCTCTTTTCCAGTTTTGAAGCCAACCTCCCCATCGAGGCAGAGATCAGCGGCCCACAGGGCAGGATCCGGCTGACGACCCGGTTCTATGAGCCAACGGCGCGCATCGAGTGGTATCCCGGCCGGGTGGATACCCGGACAGAGATCCCGATCTCATCACAACCCGGATGGGGCTATCATTACCAGGCCAGACATGTACAAGAATGCCTCCGGCAGGGATTGAAGGAAAGTCCGATGTGGAGCCACGCAGATACGCTCTTGCTCATGGAAACCATGGACAGGATCCGGCAATCTGCAGGGATCTCCTACCCTGCCGACCAGCAGGCAGTGTGAGTTAAATGTCATGGATGCCTCCCATTACATACTGCCGTTGATCCCTCTGCATTCCTTTGCGTCCTCGC
>CAJBZC010000367.1 GCA_903959965.1 uncultured bacterium | reverse complement strand
CCGCGCCGAAGCCAAAGGCATCATTGACAACTATCGGAAAGAGTTCTCCGGGATCACCACATATATGGACGATATCGTCCGTTTCGCACGCGAAAAAGGGTACGTCGAAACCCTTATGGGACGCAAAAGATGGCTGCGGGATATCAACTCTTCCAACTTCACCGTCAGAGGATTCGCCGAAAGGAACGCTATTAATTCCCCCATTCAGGGAACCGCGGCTGATATGATCAAACTGGCGATGACCCGCATCCGTGATCATATCCGTAACAAGGGACTAAAAAGTCGCATGATCATGCAGGTACATGATGAACTTGTCTTCGATGTGTTGCGCTCTGAAGCAGATACGCTCAAATCGCTCATCCTCGAAGATATGCAGCAGGCCATGCCACTGCCCAACAACGTACCCGTCATCGCAGAAGCCGGAACAGGAGAGAACTGGCTGGAAGCACATTGATCTCATTGAAAAAGTGAATATGATTACGAGGCTGTTCGTATGGTGGTTTAAGTTTAAAGGATGGAGGATCGACAGATCCATTCCCACAGGTTTACGTAAAGCCGTGGTGATAGCGGCTCCCCATACCTCAAACTGGGATTTCGTGTATGCCCTCGCCACATTTCGGTTGCTCAAGATCAATGTCCGCTACCTGATCAAACAAGAAGCATATCGATTCCCTTTAAAAAGCATCATCAATGCAACCGGCGGCATACCCGTCAAACGAAACAGCAAGACAAGGCTAGTGGACACCTTCATACAGGAACTCAATAGCACCGAAGACCTCTTTCTCATGATCCCGGCCGAAGGAACCAGAAGCCTTGTGAAAAAATGGAAAAGCGGGTTCTATCACGCTGCTCAAGGCGCAAACGTACCTGTTCTGCTCGGGTACCTGGATTTCGAAAATAAAACCGCGGGATTCGGAAAAGTCGTACACATCACCGGAGATAAGGAAGAGGACATGAAAGTCATCCGGGATTTCTACAGAAACATCAAGGGAAAAAACCCGGAAAAATTTGATCCGGAATCCGTTCGGCTTGATGATTAATCAATACTGAGTCAGATCCAGAAATATGACATTCTACGACTACCTTAAGATCATCCAAAATGTGGGAAGCCGCTACTTCAGCGTGGCTGGCGTCGCTTTTCTCCTGTGCTATATTATCTTCCGCCAAACAAGAGCCAGCCGGAAAATCCAGCTCAAATTCCCGGAAAACAAAGACTTTCTGCGCGAAATACTACACTCGATCAGTACCATCCTGATATTCGGGCTCGTACCACTATTCCTGCTGAAAAACCCAGAGATCAGATCCTACACCACATTCTACCTGAAGATATCAGACTATGGCTGGATCTGGTTCTTCCTCGCCTTTCCGGTCATGTTTATCATGCATGACACCTATTTCTACTGGATGCATCGCCTTATGCACCACCCCAGAATGTTCAAACTGTTTCACCTGGTACACCACCGTTCCACCAACCCTTCACCCTGGGCCGCATACGCATTCCATCCATTGGAAGCCATCATAGAAATAGGAATTTTTGTCGTATTTCTGTTCACCATCCCAATGCATGCCCTGCATTTCTTTCTATTCTTCTTCATGTCCATCATCTATAACGTGTACGGACACCTCGGTTGGGAGATATACCCCAAAGGTTTTAGCAGACACTGGCTCGGAAAATGGATCAACACCTCCGTCAACCACAATCAGCACCACCAATACTTTAAGGGAAATTATGGCCTCTACTTCCTGTTCTGGGACCGGATGATGGGAACCATTCGGAAAGATTATGACCAACGTTTCGATGAAGTAAAAAACAGGTCATGAAACCCGTCATATACTATTGTTACGATGCCTACTGCGGATGGTGCTATGGATTCAGTCCCGTCATCAGTACCCTTGCCGAAATGTATCGCGGACAGATCGATTTCGAAACCCTGTCCGGTGGCATGATTCCGCGCGAATCCGCCCGGCATATCGGCCACATCGCAGCCTACGTGAAGGATGCTTACAAGATCGTCGAGGACACCACCGGGGTTTCGTTCGGAGAGGATTACCTTTGGCACATCAAAAACCCGGAACTCAGCGACTGGTTCCCGCATTCCGAAAAAGCGGCCATCGCACTCACGATATTCAAAGAATATCTCCCGGATAGAAGCGTAGAATGCGCATCCGAACTGCAAAAAGCACTTCACATCGAAGGCCGCGACCTCACGGATGATGAAGCATACCGACACCTGCTCGAACCCTGGGGAATACCTGCAGATGATTTCTATGCAAAACTCAAAGACGAAACCTACCTCGAAAAAGCGCGTTACGAAATGGAACTCGTACGCCAGCTTCGCGTGAACAGTTTCCCGGCTGTACTCATACAAACCGAAGAACTTAAGTTCTACCTGGTGTCTAAAGGCTTTACAGACCTCGAAACAATGACGGAACGCGTAGAAAACATCCTCAACGAAGTCAGCAGCGCAACATAGGAAACCAAGTAGACCCGCACCTGCCAAGGTGTGGGCAACATATTGTAAATTGCACGCCCGCAACAACATCGTATGGAATACAACAAGATCATATCCGTGACTGGTATCCCCGGTCTTTTCGAACTCGTCAACAGCAAAAACGACGGAGCACTCATACGCTCGCTGGAAGATCGCAGCACGCGTTTCGTCTCCAGTCGCGTACATAACTTCTCACACCTTGAAAGCATTGAAGTGTATACCACGGATGACAATGTCAACCTGGCCGAAGTTTTCCAGGCCATGTACGCATCAACGGAATCCCTCCCCACTGAAAAAGACGCCAAGGCCGTCAGAAGCTACTTTGAAAAAGCGTTCCCTAAGATGGATTTCGAACGTGTCTACAACAGCGACATGAAGAAGATGGTACGTTGGTTCAGCATCCTGAAATCCAATAACATCGAGATCAAATTAAGGGAAGCTGCTGAAAACGAGGAGCCCGCTGAAGAAGCCTGATCCGGAAACCGTTTTAACCATCCGATTTCTTTCACTGCAAAACTGGCTTTTTTAAAGCCAACATCATCGCTATGAATTACTCCGCCGACATCAAAAAAATACAGAGACAGTTCCTGCCTGCAGATTTCAAGATCACAGACTGGACCTCCCTGGAACCCTGGTTTGTTGACCTCGAACAAAGAACACTCAACACCGTCAATGACCTGGAAAAATGGCTGGCGGACATGAGCGAACTGGAGGCGATCGTCAGCGAAGATGCCTGCTGGAGACAGGTGCGTATGACCTGCGATACCGAAAACAAGGAACTTGAAGAGGCATTTAACTACTTCTACCTGGAAATACAACCTAAGATCCAGCCCTACGCCGACAAACTGAACCGAAAACTCATGGATTGTCAGCTGATCGCTCAGCTGGATCAACAAAAGTTCTTCACCTACCTCCGCGGGGTACGTAAGAACATTGAACTCTTCAGAGAGGAAAACATACCGCTGCAAGCAGAGATGAGCGTGCTGCAACAACAGTACGGAAGCATCGCCGGGAAAATGACCATCGAACAGGATGGCAAAGAGTTCACCCTGCAGCAGGCGTCAAAATTCCTGGAAAACCCGGATCGGAATATCCGGGAACAGGTATACCTCAAGATCAACGAAAGAAGACTGCTCGACAAGGCCGCACTCCACGATCTGTTCGGGAAACTGGTATCCCTGCGCCATCAAATCGCCGTCAACGCGGGATTCAGCAACTATCGCGATTATAAATTCGCGGAAATGGGACGATTCGACTACAAACCTGAGGATTGTTTCCAATTCCATCAGACCGTAGAAGAACATGTTGTCCCACTTGTAGACAAAATATACGCCAAGCACGCTCAAAAACTGGGTATTTCTCCGCTCCGACCATGGGATACCGAAGCCGAACCAGCTGGCGTTGAACCCCTGAGACCCTTCACAAACGGAAAGGATCTGCTGGATAAAACCGTGGCCTGCTTTGAAAGCCTGGATCCATTTTTCGCCGGCTGTCTGCAGAAAATGGAAGAACTGGGACACCTGGACCTCGACAGCCGCAAGGGAAAGGCACCCGGTGGTTACAACATGCCACTCATGGAAAGCGGAGCACCCTTCATCTTCATGAACGCTGCCAGCCAAATGTCCGATGTCACCACTATGGTACACGAAGGCGGACATGCCGTTCACTCTTTCCTCGCACACGAACAAGAACTCTCTGCCTTTAAAGAATATCCCACAGAAATGGCAGAAGTCGCCAGCATGGCCATGGAACTCTTCTCCATGGACCACTGGGAACCATTCTTTGATCATGAAAACGACCTGAAAAGGGCGAAAAGACATCAACTGGAACGCGTCATCACGATCTTCCCCTGGATCGCCACGATCGACGCGTTTCAACACTGGGTCTACGAAAACCCCACACATACAGACGAAGAAAGAACAGCTGCCTGGATGCGGATCATCAAGCGCTTTTCCATTGCCTCATTGGATACGTCAGGACTGGAAAAATACAGGGAGATAAGCTGGCAAAGACAACTACACCTTTTTGAAGTGCCTTTCTATTACATTGAATACGGCATCGCCCAACTGGGTGCCATCGGCATGTGGAAACAGTATCGCGAAAATCCGGCAAATGCACTGAAAAACTACACAGACGCACTCGCGCTGGGTGGCACCAGAACCTTGCCCGAACTATATGCTGCAGCAGGATTGCCCTTCGATTTCAGTCCCGCCACCATCAAATCTCTGATGGAAATGGTGGAAAAGGAATTGGATCAACTCTGACGCCCATAACCGCCTTCAGGCCGCGCATTTTTTACACCTTCCGTTGACGATCATGTTCACCTGAGATACCTGGTAACCGTCGGGCAGTGTGATGAACGGAATGGTCAAACCATCCAGGCAAGTAGTCGTACCGCATATCTCACAAATGAAGTGCACATGGTCATCATGATGATGACCATCTCCGCAGGTGTCCTTGCATAAGGCATACAACACCGAATTGTCGGTCGTAGGAATGGTATGCATAATGCCCTTCTCCAGAAAAGTCTGCAATGTCCTGTACACCGTTACCCTGTCCAATCGCTCCGATGTCTTTTCCTCAATATCATGATGCGAAAGGGCAATGCCTGCTTCCATGAAAACCTCCAGAATACGACGCCTACCCTCTGTCACACTCAGCTGATTCCTTCTCAGCAAGGTCGAAATTTGATCCTGTGATATCGATCCAGACATATTATCGCACTTTTCCTTCCAATAACAAACGGGTGTCGACCTTCAACTGATTCATCTCTTCCTTCCTCAGTCCGTCATAGATACCTCTTACCTGACCCTTTCGGTCAACCAACGCAAAAAACTGGGTATGGATGAATTGATCCGAAATATTCTTACTGCTATTGTCCTGACTGTCCAACAGATAACTCTCTCTGGCACTCCTGTAAAGGTTCGACTTCGAACCCGTAAGAAACCACCAATGCGACAAATCCGCTCCCATAGAATCTGAATATTGACGCAGTCGAGCCGCAGAGTCCGTCTCAGGATCAACCGTATGTGAAAGAATTAAGAAATCCGGCTGGGTTTTGAATTCAAGATAAACGTCCTGCATGTTCCGGTTCATCTTCGGACAGATACCCTTGCAGGTGGTAAAGAAATACTCCACCACCACTACCTTGCCCAATACATCTCGTTCAGTGACCCATTTTCCATCATGTCGCTCGAACTTGAAAGGTCTGACAGCAGAAAGCACCGGCAGTTTCTCTCCCATGAAGTCTGTGGTCAACATCAGACCTCCGTAGAAACCCGCCAGAATCAGCGCGAATACACCAAGATATAACCAGGTTTTTTTTGTCATGATGATTTATGTGTCAAAATTACAACCTCCTGGTGACTTCCAACCTGACCCTTGTACTTTGCAACTTTGTTGCAAATTATTACCTTTGCATCATGATGAGGGTGAATTTTGACACATTGGGCATTACGACAACCATCATTTGTGCCATACACTGCGCGATTCTACCCCTGATGTTGACCAGCCTGCCGCTTTTCGGCAATAACCTGATCGATAACCTCGTATTCGAATACTTCATGATCGCCCTGGCCGCCGGTATCGGCCTTTATTCGCTCACTCACGGCTTCAAACGACATCATCACGCGAAACGCCCGATAATTGTTTTCTCCTTCGGAATACTGATGCTCCTCCTCAAACAATTCTTTCACGAAAAGCAGATATGGTTCCTGATCCCCGGCGTCATTGCCATTATCTCCGCACACCTGATGAACATTAAATTCTGTCGGATAACGGGTGAAGGAAACCGCTGTGCAAGCGACGGTTGCAAGCACTGATCTGCTGTAAGTCTTTTCCAAAGGAATTCCCTAACTTAACGATCGAATGCGGCCGATGTAAACAAACCTTCTGCCATCAATAGCCATTCGTCATATACGTTTCCTGACCCCCTCTCAATCCCCTGCATCGTGCGCATCTTTAACCTGACATGGAGCATACTCTTCGTCCTCTTTGCAGCACTGCAATTGAATGACCCAGACCCTTGGGTATGGATCCCGCTATACCTGATGGCCGCCGGATTATGCTTTTATCGATATACCGAAAAGGCAAAACCACGCCTCGAACAAACTGCCATCCTTATTTATGGCATGTACGCACTTTTCCTGATGTTCACAAAGGATGGCGTGATGGATTGGTTCCAAGACCATGAAGCCGAAAACCTGGTACAGTCAATGAAAGCCACCAAACCCTGGATAGAAAATACCAGAGAATTCGGTGGCCTGGGCATCATGGTGGTCGTCCTGGCCTTCAACCTGGTCAAGGATCGAAAGAAAAGTGCCTGATCCCAAAACATAACAGAAAACCATATCGCTCCGACTGCAAGACCGGATTTTACATATTTTCAACGAACCGAAAAAGCAAGAACAATGCATCGATGGCATCAGAAAATGCATCGAATATTAAAAGAGCCCCTGCCGAAAAAGATCGACAGGGGCTCTCTAATGATTGTTGCAAATATATTACTTCAGCTTACGAACCTTGATGTTCCGGAACCAGATCCGGTCGCCATGATCCTGCAATCCGATATGACCAGACTGGAATACCGCGAAATCTGGCTTTGACTTGAACTTGCTCTTCGCAACCATCTGCTTCCAGTTATCATCCCACATGGTCGTGGTGACGACGGTGACATCGTTCATTTTCAACTCAAGCTTCCCGTGGTTTAGGATGATCTCGGCTTTGTTCCACTCTCCGACAGGCTTCACGGGATCATCGGGCCCGGCAATGAGATCGTAAAGGTTTCCGGCACGATGCGTTTTTATCTTACCGTCGGAATGACCATCATTGTCAAGCACCTGCATTTCCGGACCGGTATGCCAGGTATGCTCATATTTGGCATCATCCTGTACATTGAAAACGATGCCGCTGTTCGCCTTGGGTGCCACCTTCCATTCCACCACGAAATGATAGTTTTCGAAAGAGGCATCTGTAATGAGATCTCCACGACCGGCAGTTTTGCCGTCCACCTTATGATTGGGGTCCAGGGTAAGGGCACCTTCTTCCACCTTCCAGGCAGAACCGTCCGACCTGTTCCGGAAAACATGCCATCCCTTCTTGGTTTTACCATCAAACAGCGATTTCCAGCGACCGGCATATTGCAATCCTTTCCCTTCTTCGGAAGGATCAACAGGCTTGAAGGAGACGAAAAGCAACAGGGCTAGCGAGGCAAGGATCGTATTTCTCATGTTATTTACTTGATAGAAAGTATGTACTTAACCATGGCTTCTGCATCTTCCTGACTTACATTCGGATGAGGAGCCATCGGGATCTCTCCCCAGTTGCCCTGTCCGCCGGCGATGACTTTCTCCGCCAGCATCTTGACATTCTTGTCATTGTTCTCATATTTCTTGGCCACATCCGCATATGCCGGGCCTACCTGCTTTTCCTTTTCCTTATGGCAGGCAAGGCAGTCGGATGCTGCGATCAACGCCTTGCCATCTTTTCCGGCCGGGGCAGCTGCTTCTGCCACAGGAGCGGCAGCCGGAGCCGCAGATGTGGATGCCTCTGCTTTGGGTGCTTCCCCTCCGATTTGGCCGTTCTTGCTCTCATCGTTGTTGCTGATGGGTTTCGTTTCAACCTCCGTCGCACCTCCACCACAAGCATAAATGCCGGCAGCGAGGCAGATCACCAAAAGACTCTTTTTCATGTTACTACAATGTTGATTTAGGTTTGACAAATGTCGTACAGTTTTAATCGAGACCAAGGATGCGACGGTTAAAATTTTCATCGCTGCCCGTGCCCGCAAAATCATCGAAAGCCTTTTCTGTCACCCGGATGATATGATCCCGGATGAAGACGGCACCTTCCGCCGCCCCGTCCTCCGGATGCTTCAGCGCACATTCCCATTCCATGACAGCCCATCCTTTGTAATCATAGGCAGCCAGTTTGCTGAAAATGGCCTTGAAGTCGACCTGACCATCGCCCAGCGAACGGAATCTGCCAGCACGATCCACCCAATTCTGGTAGCCGCCATATACACCCTGTTTACCCGTTGGATTGAACTCCGCATCCTTTACATGGAACATGCGGATTCTTTCATGATAATGATCGATATAAGCTTTATAGTCGAGGCACTGGAGGACAAAATGACTGGGATCATAGAGCAGACAGGCCCTCGGATGCTGGTCCACATGATCTAAGAACATCTCATACGAAACCCCATCATGCAGATCCTCCCCGGGATGGATCTCGTAACAAAGATCAACGCCGTTTTCATCGAACACATCCAAAATAGGCCTCCAACGTTTGGCGAGTTCCTTGAATCCGGTCTCCACGAGTCCCGCCGGCCGTTGCGGCCAGGGATAAACAGTATGCCATAATAACGCACCACTGAAGGTGGCGTGCGCATCCAATCCCAGATTCCTGGAAGCCTTGGCCGCATATTTCAGCTGCTGTACCGCCCACTCAGTTCGAGCCTTACTGTTACCATGTACCGACGCCGGTGCAAAGCCGTCAAACTGGGCGTCATATGCCGGGTGAACCGCTACCAATTGTCCCTGCAGATGCGTCGACAACTCAGTGATCTTCATCCCAGACTCTTCCACAATGCCCCTGATCTCATCCGCATACGTAACGCTCTCCGCCGCCTTCTGCAGATCAATACATCGAGCATCCCAACTCGGAATCTGCACACCGACAAAACCAAGCGATTCCGCCCACATGCAGATCGACTTCAGGTTGTTGAAGGGCGCCTTGTCTCCCATGAACTGAGCCAGAAAAATACCCGGGCCCTTGATGGTTTTCATGTCATTATGCGTTTTTACTGAATGTTATAAATCCCGATCGTCGGAACGAATCAGATCGTATGTTCCGTCCACTTTTGTTCAGACTCGCTCGACTTCACCACATTGTCGATGAATGCCATGCCCCGGATGCCTTCATCAACCTGAGGATAGTCAAGCATCTCTGCTGTTGGCTCGGTTCCATCGAGCCGTGCAGACAAGGTCAGCGCAAAATTCCGATAGATGTTGCCGAAAGCTTCGAGGTATCCTTCCGGATGACCACCAGGAGTTCTACAGTTGTGCACAGCCAATGAAGAGAGCCTGTCACCATAGTTTCCACCCGCCCGATAGATCTGGGCCGGCTGATCTGACCAGCGCACCAGCAGAGTATTGGGATCCTGCTGCGTCCAGGTCAATCCTCCCTTTTCACCATATACACGGATCTTAATATCATTTTCTTCGCCGGCCGCAACCTGGGAGGCAAACAACACACCCGTTGCACCATTATCGAAACGCAACAAGACACCGCCATCATCATCGAGCGCGCGGCCTTCCACCATCACGTTCAGGTCCGCACAAATCCTGGAGATCTTCAGACCCGTGACATATTCAGCCAAATGAGCGGCATGCGTGCCAATATCTCCCATGCAGCCGCTCTTTCCGGAACGCTTCGGATCCGTTCTCCACGCCGCCTGGGCATTGCCCTCCCGTTCCGTCAACTTGCTCAGCCATCCTTGAGGATACTCAACATACACTTTGCGGATCTTGCCAAAAACCCCGTCCCGCACCATCGCCTTGGCCTGCTTCACCATCGGATATCCCGAATAAGTATGTGTCAGACAGAGCAACAAACCCGTCTCTTCCAGCTTGGCCTTCAACAGCTTGGCCTCATCCAGCGTGAAAGCGATGGGCTTTTCGATCACCACATGGAAACCATGGTCCAACGCCATCATTGCCGGAGCGAAATGGGCGAAATTGGGCGTAACGATCGTAACAAAATCCATGCGCTCCCCCTCAGGAAGTAAGCTCTCTTTGCGGATCATCTCCTCATAGGTGAGATAGGTCCTGTCCTCCGGTAAGAAGAGCATCTTGCCAGAAGCCTGCGCAATCTCCGGATTGATGCTGAGTGCACCACAGACCAGTTCGATCAATCCGTCCATGTTGGCCGCGATCCGGTGGATGGCTCCAATGAAAGCATCCTTGCCTCCGCCAACCATGCCCATTCTGAGTTTACGATTCATACTTGTAGGATATGTTGTGTGATGAAATGAGGGTACAAAATAAAAAAAAGAGGGGACAATCGCCCCCCCTTCTTTGAGAATTGTTACAGGTTAATATCATGCAGGACGCAAACGCTTGCCAAACATGTAAAGAATGACGAAGGCTACAATCAGGATCGCAGGAAACAGAAGCATATTGGACAAGGTAGCCTGACCGGCAGCCAGATCTGCAGCATCACCCGCCAGTCCGCTCGCCTCAGCTACGACCTTGTTCTCCTTGATCCAGCCACCAATGATGGGCTGGAAAATGGAAGAGGAAAACATGCCGATGCCTCCCATGATCGACAGACCCAGTGCACCTGACTTGGGAACGTTCTCGCTGATATAACCCAGCATGTTGGGCCAGAAATAACAGATGCCCAGGGCATAAAATACCGCCGCCACGTACAACATGGAACCACTCATCGTGCTCAGCATGTAGATACCGACCAAACCAAAGACAGCGGAACCCAGCAACACACCGGCGGTGTTCAGCTTCTCGATCAACGGACCGGCAAAGTAACGTCCAACGGCCATCAGTCCAGTGACAAGGGCCAGGATCAACATCGGACTGGCACCTGCCTTCGCCAGGATCGGGCCCACCCACTGCTGAGGTCCAAATTCCGAAATGGCCGTCAACGCCATACAGCAGGCCATGAACAAATACAGGGGATTCAACATGGCCTTGAAATTATCCACCGGAGAACTGGCCTCGGCACGAGGCTTCGGAAAAGCCTGCCCCCAAAACATTATGGCATAAGCGATCGTAGGCAATAGGATCACCCAGATCTGAGCCTGCCAGGCCAGGCCTGAATCAGTCATGAATTTGGAGATCAGCGAACCCAGTACGATACCACCCGGGAACCACATGTGGAAACGATTCATCTTGCTGCTGAACTCTATACCTGAATACGAGTCGGCAATCATAGGATTGCAGGCAGCCTCCGTACATCCATTGCCCAAACCGATCATCAAAGTCGATAAGAGCAATGTCTCATATCCGGTGGCATAGATCGTCAGCAATATGCCGGCGGCATGCGCTATGAAAGCCACCTGCATGATCAGCTTCGGGCCGATCTTGGAGTAGAAAATACCGCCAAGGATCATGGAAATCGGAAATCCGAGGAACCACATCTGATTGATGTGTCCGAGCTGGACGGGGTCCAGACTCATCTCCGTCCCAAGCTGGGTGAGGATTCCGGCCCGGATACTGAATGAAAAGGCCGTGGTGATCAGGGCGAAACAACTCGCCCAGAATAATCTGTTGGCATTGATCGTTGGGTTCATGAATGAAGGGTTTTGATGATGGTTGAAGTCAGGAAACTATGCAATCTTCTTTTTTACTCCAAATTTTCTATCAAAAAGTCCTCCCTTAATTCTTTCCGATTCTTTAAATAACTTCATGCCAAACCAACAAACTCATGAGTCGGATCAACCGCAGAAAGGCCATCGGAAACCTCCTGATCGGATCCGTCGGAGCTTCCGGAATGCTGGCATTCAAAGACATGGAAAAAACAAAAACTCACCCATTGAAAGGAAACATCAGACACGCCGTCTGTCGGTGGTGCTACAACGACATCCCCCTGGAACAATTCTGTGCAGCAGCCCGGGACATGGGTATTTCCGCTATCGACCTCGTAGGACCTAAAGACTGGCCGATCCTAAAAAAATACGGTCTGGATTCTTCCATGTGCAACGGCGCAGAGATCAACCTCGTCGATGGATGGAACGATCCCATTTTCCACGAGAAACTGATTCGGAACTATTCCGAGATGATTCCGAAAGTGGCAGCAGCCGGCTACAAAAACCTGATCTGCTTCTCCGGAAACCGCCGCGGAAAAGACGATGAAACCGGTTGGAAGAACTGTACCGACGGATTGAAACAGGTCATCGGCATCGCCGAAAAACATGGCGTCACCCTCGTGATGGAACTGCTCAACAGCAAGGTCAACCATAAAGATTACCAGTGCGACAAAACATCCTGGGGCGTGGAACTCGCAAAGAGGATCGGCTCACCCAACTTCAAACTGCTGTATGACATCTACCACATGCAGATCGACGAGGGAGATGTCATCAGCACCATCCGTAAATACCACGAATACATCGCACACTACCACACCGGCGGCGTGCCCGGCAGACACGAAATCGACGAAACCCAGGAACTATACTATCCTGCCATCATGAAAGCCATCGTGGACACCGGTTTCAAGGGGTATGTCGCTCAGGAATTCATTCCCTCCTGGACAGACAAACTCGCCGCCCTTAAAAAAGGAATCGAGATCTGCGATGTTTAATCATCAAGCGAAAAAGTCTGGTTTCCTGCAGTGACTATCTCTGAATTGATGCGTTCGATGTATTTTACATGAAGATTTTTCCACATACAACTCAATCCATTACCAATGGCAGAATCGAACGTCTTTGACGCCATCGTGATCGGATCCGGCATCTCCGGAGGCTGGGCAGCTAAGGAATTGACGGAAAAAGGACTCAAAGTCATCATGCTCGAAAGAGGCAGAGATGTCAAACACGGCGTCGATTACCCCGCCACCAACAAGGCGTCATGGTGGTTCCCGCATCGCGGAGGACGTACACAGGAAATGATCCGCGAGTACCCGGTGTTGAAAAGAGATTACCCCCTCAATGAAATGAACCTCGACTTTTGGGTGAAGGACAGCGAGTGCCCTTACACGGAAATCAAAAGATTCGACTGGTTCCGCGGTTATCACGTGGGAGGGCGCTCGCTCATGTGGGGCCGGCAAAGCTATCGATGGAGCGACCTTGATTTCGAAGCCAATGCGAAGGAAAGTATCGGTACCGACTGGCCAATTCGATACAAGGACATTGCCCCCTGGTACGATTATGTCGAAAAATTCGCCGGCATCTCCGGCTCAAAGGAAGGACTTGATGTCCTGCCCGATGGCATGTTTCAACCTGCGATGGAAATGACCTGCGTCGAAAAAGACGTCGCCGCACGAATCAAAAGCCACTACAAAGACCAACGCCGCATGATCATTGGCCGGGTGGCAAACCTGACACAACCCCTGCCGGGAAGAACAAACTGCCAGTTCCGAAACAAATGCTGGCTGGGCTGCCCGTTTGGCGCTTATTTCAGCACGCAGTCGTCCACCCTGCCCGCCGCTATGGCCACCGGCAAACTCACCGTCAGACCCTTCTCCATCGTAACACGCATCCTGTACGATAAGGATACCCGTAAAGCCACCGGCGTCGAAGTGCTTGATGCGGAAACCATGAAGACCTTCGAGTACAAAGCCAAAATCGTTTTTCTAAACGCGTCAGCACTCAACTCGACCTGGGTACTCCTGAACTCCGCCACCGACATCTGGCCCGAAGGTTTAGGGAGCAGCAGCGGACAACTGGGCAACAACCTGATGGACCACCACCTCGGCGTACGGGTCAGTGGTACCGTAGATGGATATGAAGATAAATACTACTACGGACGCCGGCCCAACGGGATTTATATCCCCCGGTTCAGAAACGTGAACGGGGACAAACGCAACTACCTGCGCGGCTTCGGTTACCAGGGAAGCGGCAACAGGGGAGGATGGAGCAGAGATGTCGCAGAACTGGAGATCGGATTGAACCTGAAGGAGTCACTCACCGAACCGGGCGGATGGACAATGGGCATGATGGGTTTCGGAGAAATCCTGCCCTACCACGAAAACAAGGTAACCCTCGATAAATCCAAAAAGGATAAGTGGGGACTCAATGTCCTGTCGATTGACTGCGAACTCAAGGACAATGAACTCAATATGCGCAAGGATATGCTGGCGGATGGCATGGAAATACTTGAAGCCGCAGGCGTAAAAAATGTCACAGGTTCCGATGGAGATGGTACGCCCGGTCGCGGCATCCATGAAATGGGCACCGCCCGAATGGGTACCAACCCCAAAAATTCAGTACTCAATAAATGGAATCAGATATGGGACGCTCCAAACGTTTTCGTGACCGATGGCGCCAGCATGACCTCCGGATCCTGCGTAAACCCTTCTCTGACCTACATGGCGCTGACAGCCAGAGCGGCTGACTATGCCGTCAGTGAACTGAAAAAAGGCAACCTCTGATAGACTCGATTTCTAAGATGATATCGATCCGGATACCCTTCCGGATAGCCGATCATCTGTCAACCAGAATGTAAACTCGAACGTAAAGTGGGGCAGGAACGATTTTCTTTCGACGCTATCGTTGTTGGATCAGGGATTACCGGTGGTTTGGCCGCCAAGGAACTCTGTGAAAAGGGACTCAAAACCATACTCCTCGAAAGAGGACGTGACCTGGAGCATGTCTCCGGATATCATACAGCAACCCAGGCTCCCTGGGAGTTTCCACATCGAAGCGCCCTGACACCAGAAGAAAAGAACATTCATAAGATTCAAACACGTCATTTTTCAATCAAAGAGGAAAACAAACACCTCTACGTCAACGATTTGGAAAATCCGTATCACGAAGTTCAACGATACGACTGGATTAGAGCCGACGTATTGGGAGGAAGATCCATGCTCTGGGGACGTATGAGTTTCAGATGGAGTGATCATGACTTCGAAGCCAATGCCAAGGACGGACTAGGCCTGGACTGGCCCATCCGTTATAAAGACATAGCATCCTGGTACGAATACGTCGAACGCTTCGTGGGCATCAGCGGACAGGCCGCAGGCATTCCTACCCTCCCGGACAGCATCTTCCAGCAAGCCATGCCCCTGAACTGCATCGAAGATGTCCTAAAACAAAATGTAGAGAAAGCCTTCCCCCAAAGACACGTCATCCCGGGAAGAGTGGCTAACCTGACGAGCCCACTGACCGGAAGATCCTCCTGTCAGTATCGCAATCTCTGTGACCGGGGATGCCCCTACGGCGCATATTTCAGCACACAATCATCCACCCTTCCAGCCGCAAAGGCCACAGGCAACCTCACCGTACGCACCAACGCCCTGGCGAACCGGATCATTTACGACGAAAATTCCAGAAAAGCTGTCGGCGTCGAAATCATAGATACAAACACCGGACAGACCTACGAATACAAGGCAAAAGTCATATTCATCAACGCAGCCGCACTCGGATCGGCTTTCCTGATGCTGAACTCCAAAAGTGCAAGCTTCCCCAATGGACTGGGTAACAACTATGACATCGTCGGAAGATACCTTATGGATCACCATCGAAGCGGAGGCGTAAATGGTACATTTGATGGTTTCGAAGACAAATACTATTTCGGCAGAAAACCAACCGGTTTTTTCATACCAAGATTTGTCAATTACAACGACGAGAAACGCGATTATGTAAGAGGCTACAACTGCCAGGGCAACGGCGTGCGTGGCAAACAAAAAGCAGAAGGAATCGGCGCCGATCTCAAAAACCTGATGACAGAACCTGGTCGGTGGCAGATCGGCATGAACGCTTACGGAGAATGCCTGCCCTATGCAGAAAATCACGTGACCCTTCATCCAACCCTGAAAGACAAATGGGGAAGACCCGCCCTCTCCATGGATTGCTCCTTTAAGGATAACGAACGTAAAATGCGTGACGACTCCATCGTTACCATGCAGGAAATGCTGGAAGCCGCAGGAGCCAGAGACATAAAAGTGGTGGGAGAGATGTCAGTTCCCGGAAATGCGAACCATGAAATGGGCACCATCCGAATGGGGAACGATCCAAAACAATCCGTCCTGGATAAATGGAATCGAATGCACGAAGTGCAAAATGTCTATGTAACCGACGGTTCCTGTATGACATCCTCCGCGTCCGTCAACCCATCGCTGACCTACATGGCACTCACCGCCAGAGCAGCGGACCATGCCGTCAGATCGCTTAAAAAAAGAGACATCTGAGGTCGGCCAGTTCACGCTGTTCCTTCGTTCATCCGCTTTGATGTAACTTTGCAACATGCTGAAGGCAACATTGATAAAAGCGGCAACAGAGGCCGGAAAATTGATGAAATCCCGAATGAATACGGGATTTTCCATTGAAAACAAGGAAGGAATCAATAACCTGGTAACAGAAGTCGATGTCGCGTGCGAAAAACTCATCATGGATATCATCCAGACCGAGTTTCCGGATCACTTTATTCTCAGTGAAGAAACCGGCGAGGTTAAAACAGACTCCGAATTCAAATGGATCATCGACCCCATCGATGGTACCGTCAACTTCGCCCACGGTATTCCCATTTGTTGTGTCAGCATAGGACTCGAAAAAAACGGAAAAGTGTTAATGGGTGCCGTTTATAACCCATTCCTGGACGAATTTTTCTTCGCAGAAAAAGGCAAAGGAGCCACACTGAACGGCACTCCAATTTCCGTAACACAAAAAAATGACGTTTACGCATCATGCCTCGTGACCGGCTTTCCATACAGTTACCTTGACTCCGAAAACGGTCCGCTTGAAGTCTTCGGCCGGCTCATCCGTAAGGGCGTTCCCGTACGCCGATTGGGATCCGCCGCCATCGACCTTTGCTGGGTCGCCGCCGGAAGATTTGACGGTTTCTATGAGCACAAACTTAATGCCTGGGATAGCGCAGCAGGATTTCTCATGGTAGAAGAAGCAGGCGGAAAAGTGACCGATTTCGAAGGAAATCCATACTCACTCTACCAACCTCATATCGTCGCAACCAACGGAAAGATTCATGATCCTCTCCTGGATATCATCAACAACAGATGAGTCCCTTCAAGCCGGTGTTTGAATTTTCATTTTGACTGAGAAATGCTACAAAACATGCAGGAACGTACAGAAGTGTCTGAACTAGGCGAATTCGGCCTGATCCACCACCTGACAAAGAACATAGAACTTCAAAACGCCTCATCCATCCTCGGCGTAGGTGATGACGCCGCCGTGATCGATCACTTCGGGAAACAAACCGTCGTCACCACCGACCTCCTCCTGGAGGGCGTTCATTTTGACCTGACTTATACCCCCCTCAAACACCTGGGGTATAAAAGTGTGATCGCAAATCTCAGCGACATATATGCGATGAATGCCATGCCTACACAAATAACGGTAAGCATCGGACTGAGTAATCGCATGAGCGTCGAAGCCATTGATGAGTTCTACGAAGGCGTTTATCAGGCCTGCGAAAATTACGGAGTAGACCTGATAGGTGGGGATACCGCATCCTCCCTGAAGGGTTTTGTCATTTCCATCACCGCCTTGGGAGAAATTACAGCCGATAAAGTGGTCAAACGAAATACCGCCCGAAAAGGTGACATCCTCTGCTGCAGTGGAGACCTCGGCGCCGCATACATCGGTCTCCTTTTTCTCGAACGCGAGAAAAAGATCTTTATGGAAACCCCCGGTGTGCAACCCGATCTTGAAGGCGAAGCCTATGTCATAGGAAGACTCCTTAAACCGGAAGCCCGGAAAAATATCATTGAATTCTTTGAAGAGGCAAATATCATTCCCACGTCCATGATGGACATCAGCGATGGCCTAAGCTCCGAAATACTGCATATCTGCGAAAAAAGCGGTGTAGGATGTATGCTATACGAGGAACGCATACCCATCCTGGAGGATACGAAGAACGCCGCCTTCAAATTTCAAATCGATCCAACCGCCTGCGCACTTAGCGGCGGCGAAGACTATGAACTGCTGTTCACCATACGCCAGGATGATTATGAAAAATTGAAAGACCATCCAGGAATCAGCGTCATCGGACATATGACCGAAGCCGAAAAAGGAGCTAAAATCCTAACTAAGGGTGGAAACTTACATGAACTGACTGCACAGGGTTGGAACGCATTCAAAAAACACTGATCGAAAGATACGCTGATGCCTGGCGCATGAATAAATGGCAATGAAAAGCATCGTCCCTTTACTGTCAAGGATTTCGTTCTGCTTCATGATCTGCGCCGCCGCCGGTTGCTCCATATCAAAGCAAAAGGTACATCCCGTAAAAACAGATCCCGGCTCGCTCCAACAGGACTTGATCCTGCTGAACAAGGCCCTGCAGAAATATCATCCTTCCCTCTACGCATTTTGCCCAAAGACCGAATGGGAAGAAGCCTGGCAAAAAAGCCTGGGGTCCATCCGGGACAGTCTCAACGAAGCTGACTTTGCCTATCAGATTGTAGGTCCTTTACTTGCCCGGATCAGATGCGGACATACCTCGGTCTCCCTGTCAAATTACTTTAAGAAATATCAGCAGGTAAACCCTCCCGCCTCGTTTCCCCTGCATATGAAGTTTTTCGGAGACACCATGATGGTCTCCCGCAACCTGAACCGGACTGATACCCAAATCAAGAAGGGAACAATCATCCTGACCATCAATGGTATGGACAGCCGGGAAATCAAGGATCGTATGTTCGCGAATCTTCCAATGGAGGGATATGCCGAATCTGTGAATCTCGCCAGGTTAAACAACAACTTTCCTTTCTATCACAGAATGGTCATGGGCGTTGACTCCTTTTATGCCATTCAGTTTCAGGATGATCAAAACCTCATCAAGTCATCAACAATTGCAGCCTACAAGCCCGGTCAGAAAACAAAATCCTCGTCCGAATCAAAAGTAGAAAAGATCAGGCAGAAGCCTGGGCTTGCCCGCAAACGGGAATTACGGATTGATACGATTTCCCGCGTTGGGTATATGTTCCTGGCAAACTTCAATCAACCACTGATATCTCATCACTTTATCCGTAAAAGTTTCAAAACCATCAAACACCATCGGATCAAACATCTGATCATCGATCTCAGATCCAATGGGGGAGGAGTGATTGATAATGAAGTATTTCTGGCCCGACATCTGCGTAATACCAGGTTCCGCGTGGCGGATTCCGCCGTAGCAATCAACAGAAAATTTAATGGATTCAGAAAATACTTTCAAAACGATTGGATCAATGGCATGATCATGTGCCTGTTTACCCAAAAAGATGAAAATGGTTTGTTTCACCTGTCTCGCTATTGGGAAAAGAGACAGTTTAAACCCGTTCATCATCGGTTTTTTGATGGACAGATCTACATCCTAACGGGAGGCATGACTTTTTCCGCCGCGTCTCTCTTCTGTAAAACCATGAAAGGTCAGGATAATGTACTACTGATCGGAGAGGAAACCGGTGGCTCAGGATACGCAAACAATGGTTTGCTCATCCCTGATTTCAGGCTCCCAAATAGTGGCGTCAAGATCAGAATGCCCTTGTTCAGATTAGTGCCAGACAGCACCACCGCCAATGACGGGAGAGGAGTGATTCCAGACATCGTGATAAAGCCTTCTTCTGCATCTTTTAAACAGGGCTATGACCCGGCCATGACCACCACGTTGTCAATCATTCGAAAATTTGACCAATTGAAAAAAATATCAGCCGATCTCAAATGAATCAGCATCCCGCCAGAAAGGCATGCGTGTTCTGACATCTTCAAGAAATGATCGGTCCAGTGTCACCGTGACGATATCCTCGGAATCCCTGATGGTCGAACAGATAGCTCCCATGGGATCAACGACCTGACTGTGACCGGAATGATGTAAACCCTGTCCATCCTCTCCTACCCGGTTGACCCCAATCACATAACACTGGTTTTCAATGGCTCTGGCAGGAATCAACGCATTCCATGCAGAAATCCGCCTGTCCGGCCAGTTGGCAACATACACCAATGCATCAAACTCCGGTTGCAACGCTTCCGATGCAAGCTGCTGCCTTGACCATACCGGAAATCTGAGATCGTAACAGATACAAAGGTTTACCCTCCAGCCGTTCACGGAAGCGATCAAACGCTTTGAACCGGGAGAATAGTGCAGATGCTCGCCGGCCAGACTGAAACAGTGACGCTTATCATAATACCCAAATTGTCCGTTGGGTAACATCCATATCAATCGGTTGTAGAACCGACCATCTTCTTCTATGATGATACTTCCGGTCAAAATACACTTTTTCCGTATCGCCATGTTTCGCATCCAGTCGACCGTCGCACCATCCATGGTTTCAGACAGCGTCGAGGGGTTCATACTGAAGCCCGTTGAAAACATTTCGGGGAGAATGATGATATGGGTTCTTTCCGCAATGGCATCGATCTTGCGAGAAAGCATGGCTAAATTCGCCCGCTTGTCCTCCCAGACTAAATTCGTTTGTACCATCGTAACCAGTAAATCTCTCATTGCCTATCAAATGTTTAAATCCCTACCATCAGATTCCGATACTTGTTTGTACACATCCTGCGCCAGTTCCGCTTCAAAACCTTTCTGGGTCAAAAAAGTAAGGATTCTGGCCCTTAACTCATAACCTTCATAAGTTTCGCGCACCAAGAGTTCCTTTTTTTTCCGAATCAGCTCCCTGATTGTCTCACGATAATCCTCGGGATCAATGGCAGCAATGGCCACTTTAATATTAAAATCACTGACTTTCCGAGTTTTTAATTCATACACTATCCGCTTTCTCCCCCATTTCTTTTGTCTGAACTTACCTCCGGCAAACTGGATAGCAAATCGCTCTTCATTCAGATAGTTCTGACTGATCAGATCGGCCATAAGAGAATCAACCTCCTTAGCGTTCAACCCGAATCCAAAAAGTCTTTCTCTTACCTCATAGTGTGATCGCTCCTGATACGCACAATAATGTTTGATCTTCTCCAATGCCTGTTCCGGTGTAAAGCGCTTACTTCTATTCATCGATCGGGATGTTTCTTTTCACGATTTCCATTTTCGCACGCCCAAACACACAATTTAGTCACCATCCGGCAAAATGTTCAAATTTTACCCGATTGATCGCAATGCTGCGAGTATCTTTGCCAAAAGAAAAAGTAGAGCATCCATTATGAAATTCATAGTTTCCTCCTCAGCCCTGCTTAAGCAACTTCAACTCATCAACGGTGTAATCAACTCCAACACCGTATTGCCGATATTGGAGGATTTTCTGTTTGAGATCGATAAAAACAGACTGAACGTCGTAGCGACCGACCTTGAAACGGTCATGAAGATCCAAATGGATATTGAAGCGAAAGACAGCGGAAGAGTATGCATCCCGGCAAAGATCATGATGGATTCCCTGAAAAACTTGCCGGATCAACCGCTTACTTTCAATATCGATAAGAACTTCGGGGTCGAAATTACCAGTGACAATGGTAAATACAAGGTCATGGGTGAAAACCCGGACAACTTCCCGAAAGAGCCCGCTCCGGATGATGCGAATAGTTTCGAAATGAACTCATCCGCCCTGGTAACCGCCATTTCCAAAACCATTTTTGCGGTCAGTTCCGACGATCTCAGACCCGCCATGTCAGGAGTCTTCTTCGAACTGGATCCAAAATCGTTCACCGCTGTGGCTACAGACGCTCACAGATTAGTGAAATACAAGAGAAAGGACGTAGAATGCGCGAAAACAGACAGCTTTGTGGTGCCCAAAAAGCCACTGAGCCTGCTGAAGAATGCACTGCCCGATAACGATGATGTGCTGAATATCTCGTACAATCAAAATCATCTGTTCGTCAGTCACGGAAATATGCAACTCACCTGCCGACTGATCGATGCACGTTTCCCTGATTACAAAGTGGTCATCCCGGCAGAAAATCCTTACCGGATGACGGTAAACAGAACCGAATTCCAAAACGCACTGCGCAGGATAAGTATCTTCTCCAATAAGAGCACCAATCAGGTTGCCCTGAACATCACCGGCAGCCTCCTCCAATTGACAGCCCAGGACGTAGACTTCAGCTTCGAAGGAAACGAGCGCATGAATTGCCGTTATGATGGCGAAGACCTTCAAATCGCATTCAATGCAAAATTCATGGTCGAAATGCTCGGATCCACATCTTCAGAAGAAATTCGGGTTGAATTGTCAACACCAACCAAGGCAGGTATCATGAAACCCGTGGAAGAAGATGAAAACGAGGAACTCCTCATGCTCGTCATGCCATTGATGCTGAATCAATAAAACCATTGTTAAGTACTCCGGCAACCGTCACTGTCGGAAAAATCATATCGTAAAAAAGGGATGTCTTGAACATCCTTTTTTTATTGCAATGCTTTGTCTTACCTTTTCAAAAAGCACAAAGATGGAAGCCATCATTGCATATTTCCAGGAGTTGGATCAACACCCTCTGCAAAGAGGAGCCTTCTTTGTCAGCACTCTCGTGATACTCTGGGCACTTGAATCCGCCTTCCCACTTCTCGATCTGAACTATAAGAAAACAAAGGGTAGACATGCGGCACTGAATATCTCATTCACCATCGTGCACTTCGTGATCCATACCCTGCTGGCGATCATCATACTTTGGATATCCGACTGGACAGCCAGGCAGCAGTTCGGACTAGTTCACTGGACAGGCGTCGGGGTCGTAGGTACCATCATCGTATCTGCCCTAACCATGGACTTCTTCGCCGGATGGCTTTCGCATTTTGTCGAACATCAGGTACCCGTCTTCTGGCGATTCCACATTATACACCATGCAGACAACAACGTGGATGTTAGTACAGGGCTTCGCCACCATCCGCTGGAAAGCGTATGGAGAGGATTATTCTTCTTCATGGGTATCCTTGTATCGGGAGCTCCCATGTATGCTGTCATGCTATTTCAAACACTCCTCGTGGCAGCCACAGGATTTACACATGCCAACATTCGACTTCCTGAAAAATGGGACAGAATAATCAGTTATGTACTCGTATCACCCAACATGCACAAAGTGCATCACCATTGGAAACAACCCTACACAGACACGAACTATGGCGCCGTATTCTCAATTTGGGACAGATTACTGGGTACGTTCTCCTCTCTCGATCCAGCTTCGATCAAATATGGCTTAGACAGATATTATCCCAACGAAAAAGATGAAGATTTCATAGCACTTATCAAGAGGCCTTTCCAATCTTTGAAAGAAACGGATCAGAAAAAATAATGAAGATCTTCGCTGTCATTCCAGCCAGGTATGCCGCTACCAGGTTCCCGGGAAAACTTATGCAGTTGCTGGGAAATAAGTCCGTCATCGCCCAAACCTATGAAAATACCGTTAAAACCGGACTGTTTAATGAAGTGTGGGTTGCGACAGACAGTGAAATTATTCAACAGGAAATTTTAGCAATTGGCGGCCACGTGGTCAGAAGTACACGACATCACGAAAGTGGAAGCGACAGAATTGCGGAAGCTATAGAAAAGATGGATGTGGACATCGTCGTCAATGTCCAGGGAGATGAACCATTCATCCAGAAAGATCCGCTTGAGAAACTCATAAATTCATTCAACGACCCCACTGTTCGAGTAGGCTCTCTGATGCAACGTATCTCAGAACCAATCGATATCGATAATCCAAACATCGTGAAGGTAGTCATCAATGACGATCAAAATGCCTTGTATTTCAGCAGATCCCCTATCCCTTACAACAGGAACAGGCAAGACGATGTCTCATATTTCAGACATATTGGAGTGTATGCCTTCAGAAAAGAAACGTTGCTGGAATTTACTACCTGGCCCATGGGTCGTCTGGAAAATGCAGAGAAACTTGAACAACTGAGATACCTGGAAAATAATGTTCCGGTAAAGATGATAGAAACCTCTTTTACGGGCATAGGAATCGATACGCCAGAAGATCTGGAAAAAGCGAAAAGACTGATCAACATGGACAGCGATTCCCTCAAATTATAATCATTCTTCCAACTCCCTTTCGGTCATTTTCTTTTATAGACCGGCACTGCACTGCAGGCTTCGCCATACATGATGGTTTTCGCCACATTCATGAGTTTCATGGTGACCTCAAGGTATGCATAAGCTTCTATCCCCTTTTCTCCGCATCCCTTTATAAGGACTCTTTTATCCTGATAAGAAGAAATATCCAGATTTCGGATCGTTCCTACGATAAGGTTTTTTAACATCTCGTCCCGATTTCCCTGGTATACAGAACCTGCGAGTGCCGACAAATGGACGGCAACAGACATGTATGCCCAGGCTGGAATGATCGCCTCCACAGAACAATAAACCGCAACATGCTTAGCTCTGTACTGATCCCAGTCATGATTGGACAGCTTTTCTCTGAATTCACGTTCACGTAAGATCTGATCCATGAAAAGAAACGGACGTATATCAAACTCAACGATTTCAGACGAAGGGAAGAATTCTTCAAGATCGATCGTAATCAGGCCACTCTCAGCAACCCTGTTTTTTATCTCTTCTGACATGACATTATTTTGATCTGACTTTATAAGCTTACGGCGCTCCTTGTTGATACAAAAATACAAACAGCCACTCTTTTGAAGTGGCTGTTCGCTATTATCATCAGCTTTGAAAAGAGATCAATAGACCTTTCCTCTGTTGTCTACAATCTTTGCGGATTTCCTCAGAGCCTCCATGGTGCTAAAGTTCGCATATTGACGCAATTGTGCTTCCACGGCCTTTTTTTGTGCATTGATATCGACATTCATTGAAGAAGCGGCACCAATTTGTCTTACCTGGACAAAGAATAAGGCATTGGAACCTTCAATCGGCTCACTTACCTTGTTTACCAGTGATTTGCTGAAAGCGGCACCAATAACCTTGGGTTCGTTTCCTATTTCCGGAACATATGGCGTGGAGAACTGAATGGAATCGGCGTTCAAAACCTGCGTACCAAAATTTGCAGCAACCTTATCAAGCGAACCAGTATTGCCCAGTTTCTTCCTGATCTCAGCCGCTTTCTTCTTATTGCGAAGAATCGGCTCTACCATAACTCGAGCAACAGATGCAGGTTGGACTCCCTCATTCAGGGACCCAGTAACAACAACTACAACATAACGATCGCGCAGATCAAAGGGCTCAGAAACAGAACCAACCTTGTTCTCAAATACCCACTTTACCATCTGTCTGGACGGCATGCCTGCAATAGAATAGTCCATCTCTTTCAGATTCTCAGCACTCAACTTAGTCAATTTCATCTTCGTTACAGACTCATCGAATGACTTCATATCTCTGCTGCTGCCAGCAAATTGAGTGGCAGCGGATGATGCGGAATTGTCTGTCTCCGGGCTTGCCAGTATCTTCTTGGCCAAATAAGCCATTTTGTAAGATTCCTGGAAATTCTTCTGGTTCAAAACCTCGATGATGTGATAACCAAAAGACGTCTTCACAATCTCACGCGAACCTGTTGGTTTGTAAGAAATGAACTCACCAAACTCCTTCGCAAGATTTGTAATATCTACAGATGAGAACGTGTACTCACCCATATTCATCTTGCTACCTTCATCCTCACTGAATTGAGCCGCCATCATGCCGAAGTCTGCACCTGATTTAATGGCATTGAAAATACTATCAGCCTTCTTACGAGCTGTGCTGTCATCCCTCCGCAACTGGCCGGTACGAGGATCAGCTATACCGATCAGAATATGACGGCACTTAACCGTATCCGGAAGATTTCTAACATCAATCTTTTTGGCAACTGTATATGTGTTACCATCAATGTATGGTCCGATGACAGATCCAACAGGCATGGCAATAATATCGTCTTTGGCTGACATTTGAAGACGACTTTTTAACACATAGCCATCGTAAAAGGCATTCGCTGTATTATTGCGCGTGACAAACGCCTTGGCATCTATAGTAGTCAAAAACTCCTCTTTCAAACCCTCGAGCTGACCCTTCACAGTCGTACTGTCTCCGGAACTAGGATTTGCATCAAAGAGGACATATGAAACACTACGTACCTTATCCTGTTTGAATTCTTCCTTATGTTCCTTTACATACGCATCGATCTCAGCATCGGACACCTTCAATTCTTTCAGGCTGTCGCTGATGATAGCATAAGGAATGCCTACATAAGAAATGGAGGAAACCAGACTATTATCCGAATTCTGCTTTTCAAGCATCCACTTCGGAACATAAGCACCTTGAACAAAAAGAGAATTGTACTTCTCATTCAACAAACGCATGGATAATGGATTCAACAACTGATCGGTCACCATCTTTATCTCATCAGCACGTTTGTTCTTCTTCAAATTGCTAAACCAGGTCTTCGCGGCCTGAAGATCGAACATGCCAGTATTGGGATCGGTAAACAATTGACGAAATTCCTGTGGGGCAGCCTCACTGAACAACAAGGAACCCAATTCCTTTGAAGTCAGCGAAAGTCCAGCCTTGTTTGAAGCGGACTGGATCAACTCCTCCATAACATACCCATTCCAAATGGACTCCACTATATTCTGAGTCATCATCTCATTGGACTCCATACCCTGGCTTCTGTAACTCTGTTCGGCGGCTGTCACCTTGTTATTGAACTCCATGACATCGATCTCCTTCCCATTGACGCTGCCTACAGAAGAAGGCTGATCGGAGAACAATCCACTGCTCCTACCTATAAAAGCATCCTGTACAAGAAAACCTATCAAACTCAAAGCAATGAGTGATGTTAGTAAAACAGCCGCCTTGTCACGAATCTGCTGAATGATCGACATAGTGAAATCGTATAATATTAATGATGGATAGACAAAAGTAGGCTAAAAAAATGATTGTCAAATGACTGGAATAGATATGAATTTTGATATATTCTAATAAACAACCTTAATATGTCGTCTGTTTTGAATATTTTCCAATGATTTTGGTACGATAGGAGTAATTCGGGTTTTCCACAGACAAGTGTTGATATGGCGTTCCTTATGTTGAAAACTGACCCGGAAACGCATCTCAGTATGTTCATTATTTCGGGAAAAGATCAGCTCCTGCTAATCGACCTTATTTTTGCAGCGTATAACCAACGACTTTTCCAAAGACAGTTCACAGAAAAAAGGGTAACTGTTTAAGGTAGTTTATCAAGGGTATGAGTTATGAACGAATGTGTGTAAATCATGAAACAACAGAATTATCGGGCAATTAGTATGTTAAATAAGATGTGAATTGATGTGGATAATCCAATAGTTTTTCAATTCAAAAAATCGACGTTAAAACTTTTCCACGAATCCACAGCCGTAATAGTAATAAGTTCCTTTTTATAAAATTTTATTAAAGACATTATTATGAACGATATCCACACCTCAGTAGAAATGATCGAACTCATCAGAAAGACCGGATTCTACCCGTCGGAAATTAACACCGACTTAAACCTCTTGCAAGAAATAACTCAACTGAAAACCCAAAAAAATGCGGTAATACTCGCTCACTACTATCAGAATCCAGATATACAAGATATTGCAGATTATATTGGCGACAGTCTTGGCTTAGCTCAACAAGCCCAAAAATCGACAGCAGACATTATACTCTTTGCCGGAGTACATTTCATGGCAGAAACAGCCAAAATTTTAAATCCTTCACGTAAAGTACTAATACCTGACCTGAAGGCTGGTTGTAGCTTGTCAGATAGTTGCCCACCTGCACTTTTTTCTATCTTCAAAGAAAAGTATCCTGATCACAAAGTAATCAGTTACATTAACTGCAGCGCTGAGATCAAAGCCATGAGTGATGTGATCTGCACCAGCAGCAATGCAAAGAAGATCGTAGACTCCTTTCCAACATCACAACCCTTGATCTTTGCACCTGATAAAAATCTTGGTGCCTATGTCAACAAACAAACAAATAGAGAAATGCTCCTATGGAATGGTGCATGCATGGTTCATGAAATTTTCTCGGCACAAAAATTAATGAAACTCAAAGTGCAATATCCTGAAGCTCTGATCATTGCACACCCTGAATGTGAGGAGCATGTTCTTTCTTATGCAGATTTCATTGGATCAACCACACAATTACTTGATTTTACCATTAATAATTCCCACAGTAGTTACATTGTTGTTACTGAAACCGGAATTATTCATCAGATGCAAACATCATCTCCGGAAAAAAATTTCATTCCTGCACCTCCGGATAACGCATGTGCATGTAACGATTGTCCTCACATGAAGCTCAATACCTTGGAGAAGATTTATTTAGCATTAAAATATGAGCAACCAGAATTGATCATGGATGAAGAAATCATGCAAAAAGCAAGAATACCACTAGAAAGAATGCTGGAATTAAGTTGATTGCCAATTAGTTCAGAACAACAAAGGCAATGAAACTAAGCAGATAAGCAAGACCTGTCATATAAACAAGTTGAATCATCGGCCACTTCCAAGTTCCTGTTTCTCGTTTTACAATAGCGAGCGTGCTCATACATTGCATAGCCAAGACATAAAAAATTAAAAGTGATACGCCTGTAGCTAGTGTATATACCTTACTACCATCCGCCCTTACTGCGGCATCCATTTTGTTTTTCAGTGTAGTTTCTTCATCAGCAGCACCACCAACACTATAAAGGGTAGCCATTGTTCCTACAAACACTTCACGGGCAGCAAATGAAGTGATTAACGCAATTCCGATCTTCCAATCAAAACCTAATGGTTCAATTATTGGTGTTATTTTTTTACCAAGTATACCGGCAAAAGAATGCTCAAGAAGTTCCGACTTGTACTGCACATCAATAGAATCAATCAATTGTGGGTTAGATACTTTCAACTGGTTATAACGATGAGTTATAGTTTTTCGCTCTTCTGATGGTCCATAGCTGCTTAAACCCCAAAGAATTAGACTAATGACCATAATAACTTTACCAGCATCCCACACAAAAATCTTCGCCTTATCTACCATGG